>NZ_JBHWZS010000001.1:74762-113007 GCF_042728155.1 Streptomyces sp. NPDC060209 | reverse complement strand
TTGCACAGCTGTTGCGCGCTGACGGCGACCTGGGCCTTGGACACCCACAACCGGACGCCGCCCGAGCCCGCCCCTAACGCCCGGCGGGCCGGGGCCGCCGCGTCGGTGGCCGCCGGGCCCGCCGCGCCGATGCCCGTGGCGCCCGTGGACCACAGGTCCACGACCAGCCGGCCGTGGTGGTGCACGGCCAGCTGGGCATGACCGGGATCGTAGGCCTGGCCCTGCGTGAAGGCGTCCCGGACCGCCTCCCAGCCGGGCCGCACGCTTCCGTCCACCGTCGGGCGTGCCGTCATCTCACTCGTTCCCGGGCGGCGTGCCGACGGCGGCCAGTGCGGTCAGTTCGGCCACCCCCTCCGGTCCCACGGGGCTCTGCGGGAACTCGGCGATCACCTCCAGGGGCATCCCGGCGAGGAACCGTGCCATCGCCGGGTCCTCCATGGCACCGGCAGCCGCTCCCGCCTCTGCCCGGGCGGCCAGGAACCTCTCCATCAGCAGCGGGCCCCCGACCGGATGGTTCAGCCATTCCGCGATCGTGCTGCGGCCGCTCAGCGCGATGCGCGACGGGTCACCCTCCACGCCGACCACGGCCGACTGCCGGATGTCGCGGGAGGACGAGCCGGCCTCGATGTTGTAGTCACCGCCCTCGACCCGCCATGCGCCCTCGCGTGCGCTGTAGTGGGCGAGTTCGCCGCGTGCCACCTCGACGGTCACCTCCCGGCTCTCCCCGGGGGCGAGGGACACGGACGCGAAGGCGCGCAGCTCCCTCGGGGGACGGGCGACCGTGGACCCGGCCGGACCGCTGCTGTAGATCTGGACGACCTCGCGTCCGGGGATCCGGCCCGTGTTGGTGACGGTGACGGACACCGAGAAGGCGTCCCTGGCCTGCACGACGCGCATACCGGTGTACGCGAAGGCCGTGTACGACAGCCCGTGGCCGAAGGGGAAGGCGACCTCACGGGCCGCGGCGTCGTAGCCCCGGTACCCGACGAACACGCCCTCGCCGTAACGGACGTGGCCTTCCTCCCCGGGGAAGGAGAGGTGGCTCGGCGAGTCCTCCAGGCGCAGCGGAACGGTCTCGGCCAGCTTGCCGGACGGGTTGACGGCACCGAAGAGCACCCGGGCCAGTGCGCCGCCCCCCGCCTGGCCGAGCAGCCAGCCCTCGACCAGGGCGGGCACGGTGCCGTGCCAGGGGCCGGTGCGCACGACACCGCCGTTGGACAGCACGACAGCGACGCGCGGGTTCGCCGCGACGAGGCGTTCCAGCAGACGCAGTTGGTCGTCAGGCAGGTCGATGTGATCGCGGTCGAAGCCCTCGGACTCGTCGGCGGCCGACAGGCCCAGGAAGACGACCGCCGTGTCGCAGGCGGCGGCCAGTCGCACGGCTTCGTCGCCCAGGCCGTCGGTCGGCTCCGCCGCCAGGGCGGTGGCCGCGCCACCGGGGACCGTGTAGCCGGGGGCGAAGTCCACGCGGGCTCCGTCGGCCAGTTCGCGCAGGCTGTCCAGCGGCGTGTCGAGCCGGGTCGGGGTGACCTGGGAGCTGCCGGCGCCCTGGTAGCGCGGGGTGCGTGCCAGCTCGCCGATCACGGCCACGCTGCCGCTCGTCGGATCGAGCGGCAGGAGGTCCCGCTCGTTCTTGAGGAGCACGACGCACCGGTCGGCGGCTTCCCCGGCGAGGCGGTGGTGCTCGTCGACGGACATCCGGGTGCCGGACCGCTCACCCCCGGCCGTCCGCCGGGCGAAGCGGGCCAGCCGCTCGACGGAGGTGTCCAGCACCGACTCGTCGAGCTCTCCGGCCGTCACCGCCGCGACGACCTCGGCGTCGGTGCGCCCGTGCGTGCCCGGCATCTGGAGGTCGAGTCCGGCGCGGAGAGCGGCGACCCGGTCGCGCACGGCACCCCAGTCGGACATCACGACACCGTCGAAGCCCCATTCGGTGCGGAGGATGTCGGTGAGCAGCCGGTGGTTCTCGGACAGGGGTGTGCCGTTGACCGCGTTGTAGGAGCACATGACGGACCAGGGGCGGTCGCGGCGGACGATGCGTTCGAAGGCCCGCAGATAGATCTCGCGCAGCGGGCGCTCGTCGACGTCGGCGCTGACGCGCATGCGGTCGGTCTCCTGGTTGTTCGCCGCGTAGTGCTTGAGCGCCGCGCCGACGCCAGACTCCTGGAGTCCGCGGACCATGGCGCCGCCCAGCTCGGCCGTGAGCAGCGGGTCTTCGGAGAAGTACTCGAAATTCCGTCCGCACAGCGGGGACCGCTTGATGTTGATGCCGGGACCGAGCAGGACACGGACTCCGTGGGCGGTCGCCTCGTCGGCGAGCGCACCGGCCACCCGGTGGGCGAGCTCCGGGTCCCAGCTGCTGCCGAGCGCCACGGCGGGCGGGTAGCAGGTGGCGGGGGCGGCGCTGTGGAGATCCACCTGGCCGCCGTCGCCGCTCTCCTTCGGGAGCCGCAGTCCGTGCGGGCCGTCGGACATGGTGACGGCGGGGATACCCGCCTCCGGTGCGGCCGCCGTGACGAAGTCACCGGCGCCGCTGGTCAGGGACGCCTTCTCGGTGAGGGAGAGCCGGTGAGCGGACGGTTCCACGGCTGGGGGAGGCGGGGTCTGCTGGGTCATGCGGCACCTAACGGGTCGGGGCGGGCGTGGCGGTGGGCGGGGATCCGGGCCGGTCGGGCCGGGCTCGGTCCAGGTGACCGCACGGGACCGCGCGATCTTAAAACCGTAAATTGATCGGTTTTTGTCGTCAAGGGCCACGTTCGCACGTCAGCCGTACGGCGGATGGCTGTGTGCCGGCCTGTGCGTGACCCCTTGACGACTAGAAACCGTTCAACGTACGGTTTTCGCGCTCGAGCCGCGCCGCTCCGGGACAGTGCAGTGCACCGCGTCCTGAGGCCGCGCCTCCTTTCCACGAACGAAACGAGGAACGGTCATGCCCCCTGCCATTCAGCCGTCTGCAAGGATCGGACTCTCCCGCTTCACGCGCCGGACGGCGCGCATCGCGCTCGCCTCCGCCACCGTCATGGCCGCCCTGACCGCCTCCACCGCGGCCGCCTCCGCGGGCACCCCGGCGGAACGCCCCGGCACGCAGGGCAAGGAGGCCGTCCGGTACGTCGCGCTCGGCGACTCCTTCAGCTCCGGGCCGGGCATACCCGAGCAGACCGACCTGACATGTGGCCGCTCGGCCAGGAACTACCCGTCCCTCATCGCGGCGGAGCTCGGCGCGACCTCGTTCACCGACGCCACCTGTGCCGGGGCCGACACCACGCATATGACGAACCCGCAGGAGACGGTGCCTCCGCAACTCGACGCGCTGCGGCCCGACACGACCCTGGTCACCATCGGCATCGGCGGCAACGACCTCGATCTGGCCGGCATCCTCACCCGCTGCGTCATCCTCGCCCAGGTGGCCCCGTACGGCGCGCCCTGCAGGACCAGCTTCACGCTGCTGGGCACCGACGAGATCGGCTCCCGCGTCGCCACCACGGCCGGCAAGGTCTCGGCAGTACTGACGGAGATCCACGTCAGGTCACCGCACGCCGAGGTGCTGGTGGTGGGATACCCCGCCATCCTCCCCGACGACGGAACGGCCTGCCGCCCGACGGTGTCTCTCGCGAACGGCGACTTCCCCTGGATCAGGGACAAGGAGAAGCAGTTCAACTCGATGCTCGCGCAACAGGCGGGGGCGCAGCAGGACGTGTACGTCGACGCCTACGCGCCCTCCGTCGGGCACGACGCCTGCAAGCCGGCGGGCGTTCGCTGGATCGAGCCCACGGACACCGCGGAGGCTGCCGGGTTCCACCCCAACGCCGCCGGGCACAGAAGTACGGCCGATGCCGCACTCGCGACGCTCACGCGCTGACGGAGCCCGCCCCCGCACCGTCGTCGGGGGCGAGTCCGAGCCGTGTCAGGAAGGCGCGTACCAGCGCTTCCATCGGCACGGCCTCGGGCTCCAGCAGCCACTGGGTCTGGAGACCGTCCATCAGCGCCAGCAACTGGACGGCGACGACGGCGGGTTCCGCGTCGACGGGGGGATCCGCCTCGGTCTGCAGTGCCGCGACGAGTCCGGTCAGCTCCGCCCTGACGACGCGGTAGCGCTCCTTGAAGTAGTGGTGCGCGGGGTGGCCGGGGTCGGTCGCCTCGGCGGACAGCTTCGTATAGAGCGCGACCATGCCGTGCGTCCGGCTGTTGCGCACCACCAGGTCGACCAGGCCACGCAGACGGTCGGAGGCCTGGGCCGGTGTACCCGGTCTGACGATGTCGGGGAAGACGGTCTGCGCGTCTGTCCGGTCCCGCTGCGCCAGCACTTCGAGGAGCATGGCCTCCTTGCCCGGGAAGTGGTGGAGCAGCCCGGCGTGGGTCATCCCGGCGTGCGCGGCGATGTCGCGCAGCGAGACCGCGTTGAAGCCGGTGCGGGAGAACAGCTCCGTCGCCGAGTCGAGGATGCGGGCGCGGGTGCGCTCGCCCTTCGACAGGCGTTGCGGCGTGCCCTCTGGTCGGTCACTCAACTCGGCGGCCTCCTGCCGTCACGGGGCAGCTGTCTGCCCTGCCGCTCGCATGAACGGCCCCGAGGGCCGTCCGCGTCGGCCGTCCTGACCTGCGGGTACGTCGTGCGCTCCCGGAATTTACCAGGCGCCCGAACTCCCACCGTAAAAACCTACCAACTGGTTAATTCCGTGTGTAGGCTCACCGCCACTCTCACCCGGGACGTCCTTCCCCGGCCCTCCAGACGGAGCGAATCTCATGAGCAGAACCACTCGTACCGGGGCTCTCGCCGCCGCCCTGGCGATCTCCCTCACCCTCGCGGGGTGCGCGGGCTCGGGCGCCAAGAGCTCCGGCAGCTCGCAGCTGGACATCGCCACGATGAGCTTCCCGCAGAGCCTCGACCCCGCGCACGCCGTCGGCAGCGCACTGCCGTTCTTCCAGGCCACCTACGACACCCTGGTCAAGCGGGAGCCGAACGGTGAGTTCAGCCCGATGCTCGCCACGAAGTGGACGTACAACGCCGACGCCACCGAACTCGCCCTCACCCTGCGCGAGGACGTCGAATTCGCCGACGGCAGCGCGTTCGACGCGGCGGCCGTCAAGGCGAACATGGAGCACTTCCGAAAGGGCGGCGGCGCCGACGCGAAGTGGCTGAACGACCTGGAGGCGGTCGAGGTCGTGGACCCCACGCATGTGACCCTCGACCTCAAGCAGGCCAACCCGGCCATGCTGTTCTACCTGAGTGACGCCGCGGGCCTGATGGCGAACCCGGCGAAGTTCGCGAAGGCCGACAGCCTCAAGACCACCCCCGACGGCACGGGCCCCTACCGGCTCGTCAAGACGAAGACGACCATCGGGACCAAGTGGGTCTACGAGCGCAACAAGGACTACTGGGGTGAGCAACTGCCCTACGAGAACCTCACGATCAGCTTCTTCGACAACGAGACGGCGATCGCCAACGGCATCAGGACCGGCCAGGTCAACGCGGCGCTCCTGCAGACCGCCGACCAGCAGATCAGCATCGAGTCCGACCCCGAGGTCAAGACGACGAAGCAGGAATTCGACTTCCAGGGGCTGCTGTTGTTCGACCGCGCGGGTCAGCTGACTCCCGCGCTCAAGGACCCCCGGGTCCGTCAGGCCCTCAACCTCGCCATCGACCGCGACACGATGCTCTCCACCATCCGGCAGAAGAGGGGCACGGTCACGGGCCAGGTCTTCGGCCCGGACGCGCAGGGCTACGACCCGAAGCTGGACACCTACTACGCACGCGACCCGGCCAAGGCCAAGGCCCTGCTGAAGGACGCGGGCTACGCCAAGGGCTTCACACTGAAGCTTCCCCGGATCTCCGCGATCGTCAACGACGCCCTGGCCGCGTCCCTCGCCACGGACTTCAAGGCCATCGGCATCAAGCTGGTCTGGGACGACCTCGACGGCAGCTCAGCCATCCAGAAGGTGTTCACCGACCGCGCCTACTCCGGCATGGTCATGAACATGGGCCAGTCCTCGTCCGACTGGGTCGTCGTCAACGAACTGGTGACTCCCGGCGCCTTCAACATGTTCGGCACGACCGACGCCACTGTGCAGAAGCTGATGCCGCAGATCCAGACGGGCAAGGGCGCCGAGGCGGAGCAGGCGGCGAAGGCCCTCAACGAACACCTCGTCGAGGACGGCTGGTTCGTGCCCTTCTACCGGATGACCTACCTGCACGTCTCGGACGGCACGGTGAAGATCACTCCGCAGTCCGGCATGGCCGTTCCTTCGATCTACAACTACGCACCCGCCTCATGAGGTCCCGCCGGGGGCGGTCCGTGAGGCCCGGCCACCCCCGGCGGCCGGGCCCTGACAGCCGAGTGCCGAACAGATACCGAGTGCCATGCTGAACTTCATCGCCCGAAGGATCGCGGCAGGGGCTGTGCTCCTGGTCGTCATCTCCCTTCTCTCCTACCTGCTGCTGTCGGTCTCCGACGCGGACGTCGGCAGGCAACTCCTCGGCCAGGGCGCCGACCAGGCGGCCGTCGACGCCAAGAACGCCTCGCTCGGCCTGGACCGGCCCGTCCTCGCCCAGTACGCGGACTGGCTGGCGCACGCCGTTCGCGGCGACCTCGGCACCTCCTGGTTCACCAGCGAGGACGTCGGGACCGCGGTCGTGAGCCGGCTGCCCGTCACCGCGAGCCTCACGCTGGGAGTCACGCTCGTCACCACCGTCGTGTCGTTCCTGCTCGGTGTCTGGGCCGGTGTCCGGCGTGGTGCGGCCGACCGCTTCGTACAGATCCTCGGAGTGGCCGGATACGCCCTGCCGGGCTTCCTCGTCACCCTGGTGATCGTGCTGGTCTTCGCGGTCAACCTGAACTGGTTCCCGGCGATCGGCTACACCGCGTTCAGCGAGTCGCCCGGCGGCTGGCTCTCCACCGTCACGCTGCCGATCCTGTCCCTCGCGGTCGCCTCCGTCGCCGGGGTCTCGCAGCAGGTCCGGGGCGCGGTCGTCGACGTACTGCGCCAGGACTACGTCCGCACCCTGCGCGCCCGCGGCCTCCCCACCTCCCGGATCGTGTTCCGGCACGTCCTGCGCAACGCGTCCGCGCCGGCGCTCTCGGTCCTCGGCATGCAGTTCGTCGGACTGCTCGGCGGCGCGGTGCTCGTGGAGCAGATCTTCGGCCTCCCCGGCATCGGCAGCATGACCGTCACGTACACAACCCGCGGCGACATTCCCGTGATCATGGCCCTCGTCATGTTCACCGTGATCGGAGTCGTCCTGATCAACCTCCTGGTCGACACCATGATCGGCTGGCTCAACCCGAAGGCGAGGGCCGCGTGAGCGAGAACCTCCCGGCCGGCGCGCATGTCGCGTCCCGCCCGTCCCTGCCGGCACCCGACGGCTCCGCCGCCCGGCCCGCCCCGGCAGGCGGCGGCAGCCTGCGCCGGCTCCTGCGCAACCCGCTCGGCGCGATCTCCGCGGGAGTACTGCTCCTGCTCGTCGTCGCCGTGGTCCTCGCGCCCCTGCTCGCGCCGCAGGCCCCGGACGTCTCCTCGCTCGGGGACGCGTTCGCGGCACCCGACGGCGCGCACCCCATGGGCATGGACTCCGCCGGACGGGACATCCTCTCGCGCATCCTGTACGGCGGACGCAGCACACTCGGCGGTGCGGTGGTCGCCCTGGCGATCGCGCTCGCCCTGGGCGTGCCCTCCGGCCTGTACGCCGGCTACTACGGAGGCCGGTTCGACTCCGTCGCCAACTGGGCCGTCAACCTCGTCATGGCGCTGCCCGCGATGGTGGTGCTCCTCGCCTCCCGCGCCATCCTCGGCCCCAACGTCTGGGTGCTGATGATCGTGCTCGGGGTGCTCGTGGCCCCCGGCTTCTTCCGGCTGGTCCGCGGTATCGTCGCCAACGTCCGCAAGGAGCTGTACGTCGACGCCGCGAAGGTGTCCGGGCTGTCCGACACCCGCATCGTCGCCCGGCACATCCTGATCGTCGTCCGCGGCCCCCTCATCATCCAGGTGGCCCTCGTCGGCGGAATCGCCATCGGCCTCCAGGCCGGTCTGGAGTTCCTCGGCGTCGGCAGCGGCTCGTCGGCGACCTGGGGAGCGATGCTCAACGAGGCGTTCCAGAACATCCAGCGCGCGCCCCTTCTCATCCTGTGGCCCGGACTCGCCCTCGGCCTGACCAACGGCGGCCTCGTCCTGCTCGCCGGGGCACTGCGCGACGTACTGGAGGACCGCGGCGGCGAGCCGGCCGGGCGGCGCCGCAGGCGGGCCCGCCCCCAGGACCCCCTGACCACGGCGGTCGCTGACAGGCCGTCGGAACCGTCCGCGCTCCTGTCGGTCCGCGGCCTCACCGTCGCCTACGCCCGCCCGGACGGCACGGGCAAGGAGGTCGTCCACGGCATCGACCTCGACGTGCACCCCGGCGAGATCGTGGGCCTGGTGGGGGAGTCGGGCTCCGGCAAGACCCAGACCGCCTTCTCGGTGCTCGGGATACTGCCCGAGGGCGGACGGGTCGGGTCGGGCAGCATCATGATCAAGGGACAGGAGGTCGTCGGTCTGCCCGAGCGTGCTCACCGCGCGCTGAGGGGAGGCACCGTGGCCTACGTCCCGCAGGAACCCATGAGCAATCTCGACCCCGCGTTCACCATCGGCAGCCAGCTCATGGAGCCCATGCGCCACGTCCTGGGCATCTCGCGCAAGGAAGCCGCCGAACGGGCCCTCGACCTGCTGCGCCTGGTTGAGATCCCGGACCCCGGGCGGACGATGCGGTTGTACCCCCACGAGATCTCCGGAGGCATGGCCCAGCGCGTCCTGATCGCCGGCGCGATGTCATGCGACCCGGAACTCCTCATCGCCGACGAACCCACCACAGCACTGGACGTCCGGGTCCAGGCCGAGATACTCGGTCTGCTGCGCAGGCTCCAGCAGGACCGCGGACTCGGCGTACTTCTGGTGACCCACAACCTCGGGGTCGTGGCAGACCTCTGCGATCGCGTGGCCGTGATGAGCGGCGGCCGGATCGTCGAGACCGGAACCACCGACCAGGTGCTCCGCGCCCCTCGGGACCCCTATACCCGGACCCTGCTCGGCGCGGTCCTCGACGATGCCCCGGTCCGGGCGCCCTGGCAGCCCCGAGAGGCGAGGGAGACCACCGCATGACCAGCACCGGCACCAACGAATCCGCATTCCCCGACGCCCTGCTGCGGATCAGGGACCTCCGGGTCTCCTACCCGGGAAAGGGCTGGCGCGCCCCGCGTACCGAGATCCTCAACGGGGTCTCCCTCGACATCAGGCCGGGCGAGACCCTGGGCCTGGTCGGCGAGTCGGGCTCGGGCAAGACGACGATCGGGCGCGCGGTCCTCGGACTCGTCCCGGCCCGCTCCGGCAGCATCACGTTCGCGGGCGAGCGAATCGACACGGCGGGTGCGTCACGCCGCCGCGAGCTGAGCCGCGACCTCCAGGTCGTCTTCCAGGACCCGTACACCTCGCTGAACCCCTCCCGCACCGTCGGGGACACCCTCGGCGAGCCCCTCCTGGGGCACGGTGCGAGCGTCAGGGAAGCACGCGGCCGGGTGGGCGATCTCCTCGCCCGGGTCCACCTCCCGCCGGACGCGGCGAGCCGCCTGCCCCGGGAGTTCTCGGGGGGACAGCGCCAACGGGTCGCCATAGCCCGCGCGCTGGCGCTCCGCCCCAGGCTCGTGATCTGCGACGAGCCGGTGTCCGCGCTCGACCTGACCACCCAGCGGACGGTTCTCGAACTGCTGCTGGAGATACAGGAGGAGACGGGCGTCGCGTACCTCTTCGTCACCCACGACCTCTCGGTCGTGCGCTTCATGAGCCACCGGGTGGCGGTGATCAAGGGCGGGGTCCTCGTGGAGACGGGCGACGCCGAGGCCGTCACCACCGAACCCCGGCACCCCTACACCCGCGCCCTCATGCTCTCCGCTCCCGTGGCCGACGTCGCGGAACAGCGGCGCCGCCGGGAGTCCGCCGCCGTGCTCGGCGGGGATGCCGTTCCCTCGGGGGCGGATGAGGGCTGATCACGGGTCAGGCGGCCTGGGGACCCGCCGTCCACGCTCCGCGCATGTGGAAGCTTCGCGCGTAGACTGCCCCTTCCCAAAGCCGGGGAAGCGGTCCAATATTGTCCCCCCGCGACTCGCGTTCCGGAGAGCCGCGGCAGCAGGCCGGGCGCTGCCCGATGTGGAAAGCTCTGCCCGGAGCACGTCGCCGAGGGCACCGCCCGCAGTCTCTCCGCCCACTCGCGCCGACCGTTCACAGTGGGCGGGCGGACAGCCCACCCGCCGGCCCGGTCACGGCAGCTGTACCCGCGCGCCATGTGTCAGTACTTCGAGTAGGAGCATCTGTCATGGATTTCGGACTCGTCCTCCAGACCGACCCGCCCGCCTCGGCCGTCGTCGGACTCATGCGCCGCGCGGAACGGAACGGGTTCCGCTACGGCTGGACCTTCGACTCGGCCGTGCTGTGGCAGGAGCCCTTCGTCATCTACAGCCGGATCCTGGAGCACACCGAGCGGCTCGTCGTCGGGCCGATGGTGACGAACCCGGGGACCCGCACCTGGGAGGTCACCGCCTCCACCTTCGCCACGCTGAACGACATGTACGGCAACCGCACCGTCTGCGGCATCGGGCGCGGGGACTCCGCGATGCGGGTGGCCGGCCGCAAGCCCAACACCCTGGCCAGGCTCGGCGAGGCCATCGAGGTGATCCGCGATCTCGCCGAGGGGCGCGAGGCCACCGTCGACGGGCAGCCCCTCCAGATCCCGTGGGTGAAGGACGGGAAGCTGCCCGTCTGGATGGCGGCGTACGGGCCCAAGGCCCTCGCCCTGGCCGGGCGGAAGGCCGACGGTTTCATCCTCCAGCTGGCAGACCCCTACCTCACCGAGTGGATGATCAAGGCGGTACGCGACGCGGCCGCCGACGCCGGACGCGACCCGGATTCCGTCACCATCTGCGTGGCCGCGCCCGCCTACGTGGGCGAGGACCTGGACCACGCACGCGAGCAGTGCCGCTGGTTCGGCGGCATGGTCGGCAACCACGTGGCCGATCTCGTCTCCCGCTACGGGGAGCACTCCGGTCTCGTGCCCGAGGCACTCACGGCGTACATCGCCGGACGCTCCGGATACGACTACAGCCATCACGGCCGCACCGGGAACCCGGACACGGCCTTCGTCCCCGACGAGATCGTGGACCGGTTCTGTCTGCTGGGGCCCGCCGAGGCCCACATCGAGAAGCTCCGGGTCCTGCGCGATCTGGGCGTCGACCAGTTCGCCGTCTACAACATGCACGACGCGCGGGAGGCGACCATCGACGCCTACGGCACCACGGTCATCCCCGCGCTGTCCGCCTGACCCACTCCGCCTCACCTCAGCGGCTGTCCAGTCACCACGCGCCCGCGCCCCGCACGGCATCTCCCCCGAGCGAAGGGTCAACGCCACCATGACCGCAACCGTCCCACCCGTCCCACCCTCCCCGTCCGGCGAGCGGATAGCCGACCCGTCGGGCCGGATCGAGCTCGCCCCCGGGGCCGTCCCCGACGACTCCCGCTTCGTCAACGACGATCTGCTGCCGGTGCCCCTGGAACGGCGCCGCTGGACGACGTACAACTTCGCCGCCCTGTGGATCGGGATGGCCCACAACATCCCGTCCTGGCTGCTGGCCTCCGGGCTCGTCGCGCTCGGCATGGACTGGAAGCAGGCCGTCCTCACGATCGCCCTGGCCAACGTGATCGTGCTGGCGCCGATGCTGCTGACCGGGCACGCCGGTCCCAAGTACGGCATCCCCTTCCCCGTCCTGGCCCGGGCCTCGTTCGGACTGCGCGGCGCCAACCTGCCGGCGCTGATCCGGGCGGGCGTCGCCTGCGCCTGGTTCGGGATCCAGACCTGGATCGGCGGCGTCGGGATCTTCACGCTGCTGGGCAAAATCTTCGGCGGCTGGGCACGGGCCGGCGAGATCGGCGGGCAGCCCTGGACGCTCTGGCTCTGTTTCGTCCTGTTCTGGGCGCTCGAACTCGCCATCATCTACCGGGGCATGGACACCCTGCGCCGCTTCGAGAACTGGGCGGCGCCCTTCGTCATCGTCGGCGCGGTGGTCCTGCTCGTCTGGGTCGCGGTCAAGGCGGGCGGCTTCGGCCCGCTCCTGGACCAGCCGTCCGCCCTCGGCTGGGGCGCGGACTTCTGGCCGGTCTTCTTCCCGTCCCTGATGGGCATGATCGCCTTCTGGTCCACGCTCTCCCTGAACATCCCCGACTTCACACGCTTCGGCGCCGGCCAGCGCGCACAGATCCGGGGCCAGTCGCTCGGGCTGCCGACCACGATGACCTTCTTCGCGCTGCTCTCCGTGTTCGTCACGTCCGGTTCCCAGGCGGTGTACGGGGAAGCGATCTGGGACCCGGTCCAGCTCGTCGCGAAGACCGACAACGTCTTCGGCCTGCTCTTCGGACTGATCACCGTGCTGGTCGCGACCATCTCCGTGAACATCGCGGCCAACGTCGTCTCACCCGCGTACGACCTGGCCAACCTCGCCCCGAAGCTCATCAACTTCCGTACGGGCGCGCTGATCACCGGGGTCGTCGGTGTCCTGATCATGCCGTGGAAGCTCACCGAGACGCCCGAGCTGTACATCTTCACCTGGCTGGGCCTGGTGGGAGGCCTGCTCGGCACGGTGGCCGGCATCCTGATCGCCGACTACTGGATCATCCGCCGCACAGTTCTCGACCTGCCGGACCTCTACCGGCCCGGGGGTCGTTACTGGTACACGGGCGGCTGGAACTGGCGCGCCGTCGTGGCCTTCACCGTCGGTGGCGTCCTCGCGGTCGGCGGTTCCCACTCGGCCCCGGGCAAGGGCCCGTTCCCGGCCGACGGGCTGATCCCGTTGCTCAAGCCCCTCGCCGACTACGGCTGGGCCGTCGGGCTGGTCTCCTCACTGCTGCTGTACACGGCGCTGAGTTCGGGCCTCAGGACTGCGCGGGAGCCCGGCCGAGCACGGCGCTGACGTCCACCGTCCGGTCCGCGGGCGGCGTGGCCGTGGGGACCGGCTCGTCGAAGCCGGAGAAGTCCACGGCCGCGTCCGCCCCGTCGCCCCGCACGGTGATCCGCACCGGGCGGTGCGCGCCTTCGGTGTCCACGTACGCCGTCAGCTTCTGCCCGTGCAGTGTCCTGGTGACCGGGACGGTGCGTACGCCGTCGACCGTCGTCACCATCCCCTTGGTGAACGTCCCGGCGGCCGTGTCGGCGTTGTCGGAGACCAGTTCGCGGAAGGTGTCCAGGTCGCACGCGTCCACGACGGGCCGCAGCCTGGAGTCGGAGGCGGAGCCCCTCATGTACCGCCCGGCGAGGACGGACTCGAAGGCCGAGCCACCGATCGGTACCTGGTTCTCCCAGAAGTCCGCGTCCGGTTTCACCCACACCGAGTCGCCGCGTTTGACGATCTTGACCGAGCCCTTGTCGTCGCCCAGGTCGACGCCGCCCACGCAGTTGCCGTCGCGGTCCAGGGTGAGGTCCACAGTCATCGGAGGGCGGTTCTCTCCCAGGTCGCCCCGCGCACGCAGATGCAGTGAACCGACGTCCAGCAGGGCGTCGCGGGAGCGGTCGGCGATCTGTTCGGCGGGGAGCGATTCGATGTCGTCGTCCGCCTGCGCCACCGTGCCGCCGGTGACGGCGAGCACGGCCACTGCCGCACAGGCGGCTGCACGTGTGGCGATGCGCTGTCCTGTCACCGCGCCTCCTCGGAAACGTCCCTGTTCAGGGCCTTCTCGAGCGGGATTCACCCCTACAGGCGAGCGTACGCCCACGCACGGTTGCCTGCGCGGCGGGCCGGTGTACGGAGGGTGAGGTCGACACCCTTTTCGGCTTCGGGAAGTGAGGCGAGGGTGGCCCTCAGGGCCGGAACTCGACGACGAGCGCCTGTTCAGTCGGAACGTTTCCCAAGGTGAGGACCGCCGCCGGAGCGGCGGTCGAAACCGTGAGGAGTGAGTCCGAACCCGACGTCACCCGAGCCGTCCGGTCGCGCGTCGGGCCACCGGAGCTTCCGTCAGCGCCCGGTCAGCCAATGGTCGCTCGGGTTCGTGGTGACGGCGGCGCCACTGCCGTCGGCGTGGGCGGCGTTCGGTGTGGATTCCGTGCCACTGAGTGTCTGGGTCGCCAGCTTCAGGTTCTTGTCAGCGGCGCTGCCCCAGGCGTAGACGATGTTGTCGGTTCCCTCCTTGAGGTTCAGGTCGGCCGGGCCGATGGCAACGGTGTCCGTGCCTGCGAGCACGACGTCGGTCGAGACGGTGCCTGCGTCAACCGTGGTGGTGTCCTGCTTCGGATTCTCCAGCCCCTTGAAGACGGGCTGGCCACCCGCTCGGACGTCGACGGCTGGAGCGGCGGCGACATGACGCACGGTCAGCCGCGCTTGTCCGGCGTCGGTTGCGGATACGTCGTTGACGAAGGCCGTCAGCTGGGGCTTGCCGGCGGCGGAGAGGTGGGCGGCGATCGTGGCATCGGCTCCCGCGGGTACCTTGACCTCCTTCTCGATGGCCGGTGTGCCGTCGGGGCTCTGGCCGGCTTCGAAGACCTGGATGTCGTACGTGCCGGCGTCGAGCGCCTGCGGATCGGTCACCGTGCCGGGCTTGAAGTCGCCGAGCAGCTTGTCACCGTTCGCATAGACGTCGACGGTCAGCCCCGGAACGCCGTGGAAGACGGACACCATGGCCTGGTCGTCGCCGTCCGCGGCGGGGGCTGCCATGGCGGGCGCCGTGACGCCGAGCGCCAGAGCGCAGGCGCTGACCGTGGCAGCGAGGGTGAGGGGGGTCCGGGAGGTCATGAGCTCTTCCCTTTCGTGGAGAGGTTCCGCCGGTCCGCGGAGTCTCGTCTCTGTTTCGTGCGCGGGCACCGCCTTGGATGCACGGGACGGGGCCCTGCGTGGCTACGCGGCGGTTCCGTCGGCGTAGCCACGTTCGATTCGTGTCGGCGAAGGCCGGCGTCGGTCGCGGCCGGGGGGCAAGCATCGGTGGATCGTGTGTTCGTGCCCATGGTCCCGGACCTCTTGCCGTGCCTACTGAGCGTGTGCTGAGGGCGGCCCGCTGAGCCGGTTCGCCAACGCGTCCGCCGTTGCGTTCGACCGCTTTTCTGCCAGTTTTATGAGTCGAGGTGACGCACGCAACACGCGTCGCTTATGCGTCGTAAGGTGGGGATATGAACCCGGAAAGTGAGGGTGGTGACCCGGCTGACACGCGACCCGGTGGCGCGCTGACCACAGGTGAAGTGGCGCGGCGCCTGGGGGTGGCACCCACCACGATCCGTTCGTGGGACCGCCGCTACGGTCTCGGCCCCACCGTGCGCACCGGCGGACGGCACCGCCGCTGGACCGACCTGGACGTGGCACGGTTGGAGCGGATGTGTGCACTGACCGCGACCGGGTTGCCACCCGCTGAGGCCGCCCGTCTGGTGCTCGACGAGGGGGTCCCGGACGGCCCACCGCTCCGGTCGGGTACCGCTGCCTCCCGGCGGCCGGTGGCCCGCGGGCGCAGTCGGGCCGGCACCGGCCTTCGGCTGGGTGACGCGCGCCAGGAGTGCAAGGGAGTCGCCCGCGCGGCCCTGCGGCTCGACGGCGCCGCCCTCGACGATCTGCTGAGGGCGGCGATCGAGGAACACGGCTTGGTCGCTGCCTGGACAGAGGTGATCACGCCCACGCTTCAGGCGGTGGGCCGCAAGTGGGAGAGCTCGGGGGAGAGATACGTCGAAGTCGAGCATTTCCTGTCCTGGCACGTCTCCGGCGCGCTGCGGCGCCATGCCCCGCCCGGAGTCGCCGACCGGCCCGGTGCCACCACCGTGCTCGCCTGTGTGCCTGCGGAGAACCACACCTTGCCGTTGGAGGTGCTGGCCGCAGCGCTGGCCGAACGTGGCCTCCCGGTGCGCATGTTCGGTGGTGCGCTGCCCGTCGAGTCACTCGTGGCCGCGGTGGGCAGGACGGGGCCGGCCGCGGTGGGACTGTGGGCGCAGTCCAGAAACACGGCGAGCCGCCCGCTGGCGCAGTATGTGGCGGCGATGGAATGGGGTGTGCGCGGTGCCCGCAGGAAGCCGGTCGTCCTGATGCTCGGGCCCGGCTGGGCCGGGCGGACAGCGCCGGAGCTGCCGCATCCGCCGGGGCTCGCGGAAGCGGTCATGACGGTGGAATCAGTGGTGCTCAGGTGATGCGGGACCTCATCCGGTCGGCTGACCGGTGGACGGGCCCCGGCCCGTGGATTTCGGGGTGGCACACTGGCCGGTGATCTGCCGAAGGAGCCCTCGTGTCCACGTTCAGCAACATCCGCCGAGCGGTCCGCCGCAGTTACCGGCGTGCCGTGGATCTCAGTCATCCTGCGCGTTCCCCGCTGGGCAGCTCGGTGGTGAACTGCGTGGTCTATCTCGACGGTGCGCGGCAGAGCGGCGCCGGCGACGCGGCAGAGGCTCTGCGGCGGGTCCGCAAGTCGGGTGACGGATTCGTCTGGATCGGTCTGCACGAGCCGCAGCATGAGGAGTTGACCGGCCTCGCTGAGCTGTTCGGTCTCCATCCGCTCGCGATCGAGGATGCCGTCCACGCCCATCAGCGGCCCAAGGTGGAGCGGTACGACGGCATACTGTTCGCCGTCTTCAAGACGGTCTGCTACGTCGAACACGGGGAGCTGACGGCAACCAGCGAGGTGGTCGACACCGGCCAGCTCATGGCCTTCGTCGGAGCTGATTTCGTCATCACCGTCCGGCACGGACGGCACGGTTCCCTGGGGCCGTTGCGCGAGGCACTCGAAGACGCGCCGGAGCGACTGGCCAAGGGCCCGGCGATGGTCCTGCATGCGATAGCCGACCAGGTGGTCGACGACTACCTGGCCGTCACCGACGCGGTGCAGAACGATATCGACGCCGTGGAAACCGCCGTCTTCAGCGGCAGCAGCGGCCGGGGCGACGCGGGCTGGATCTACCAGCTCAAGAGGGAACTGCTGGAACTCAAGCGCGCAGCGGCACCTTTGGACCGGCCCCTGCAACAGCTCGCCACCCAGCCCATGCCTCCCATCGACCCGGACCTGCGGGCCTACTTCCGTGATGTCGCCGACCATCTGACCCACGCCACCGAACAGATCACGTCCTTCGACGCGCTGCTCGACTCCATCCTCCAGGCACACCTCGCCCAGGTGACCGTCGCGCAGAACGAGGACATGCGCAAGATCACGGCCTGGGCCGCGATCATCGCCGTACCGACCATGGTGTGCGGGGTCTACGGGATGAACTTCGAGCACATGCCTGAGCTCCGCTGGGCCTACGGCTACCCCATGGCGCTCGGCGTCATCGCCGTCGCCTGCCTCGTCATGTACAGGGCTTTCCGCCGCAACGACTGGCTCTGACCCACCCCCGCCCGGCGATCGGCACGGTCCCACCCACTTCGCACCATGCGGGCGGACCCTCCTGGGGGCGGTGCGGGTGGGACCGGGCGAGGGGGCTCCGTCAATCGCGCGTCAAAGGTCGGGCGTGCGGGATCAAGGGTCCGCTAACGGACACCGCCGACCCGGTGGGAGCGGGCATAGCGTCATCGGTGCGCCCCGGCCCACCAGTGGTCCGGGGATCCGCCCGTCTCCACGAGGAGTGCCATGAACGACAACCGATGCGCCGAGGACCCCGACCCCCTTCAACCGAACCGGGGCGGAGCATTGTTCGTCCCGGTCCGCCAAGGTCCCATGGGCTACTGCGCCCGTCTCTTCCGCACACCCCTCGGCATCCGTACCGCGGTCGCCTTCACCGACGAGCGACAGCTGACCCTCACCCTGGGACTGCGGCAGACCTGGATCCGGCTCTCCGAACCGGCGGTACGCGCGCTCGTCGCGCCTCTGGGAGTTGTCGACCTCGTCGTCGACCCGCTGCTCGCCGCCCCCGGGCCCGCTGCCGCCTCCGCTGCCAGGCTCGCCCACCGCGCGGCCAGGGATCCGCGCGTGGCCGGCCCGCTCCGCGCGACCGCAGCGCAGTCGTTGTCTCCTGCATCAACCTCTTGATCGGCTGAGGGATCACCATGACCACAACAGTGCCCGGACCCTCGGTCCAACCGTCGGCCCGGACCACTCCGCACGCCGCTCCCGTTGCGGCGGGCAACGCCGCCGGTCTGTCCGTCTGGCCCACTTCGGCCCGACTGTCGTCCCACGGCGACGTCGCGGTGGGAGGCGTCTCGCTCGTCGAGGCGGCCGAGCGGTTCGGTACCCCCGTCTACCTCCTGGACGAAGGGGAGGTACGGGATCGCTGCCGCACCTATGTACGGGCTTTCCCTGACACCGACGTCGTCTACGCGGCGAAGGCGTTCCTGTGCCGAGCCCTCCTGCACTGGGTGCAGGAGGAGGGCCTCGGCCTGGATGTCTGCTCCGCGGGCGAGCTGGAGCTGGCCGTCACCAACGGCTTCCCTCCCGAGCGCATCGTGCTGCACGGCAACGCCAAGAGCCCGGACGACCTGAGCGCGGCACTGCGCCTGGGCGCCGGAAGGATCGTCATCGACAGCGCGTGGGAGATCGCCCGGCTCTCCGCGCTCGTCCCGGACGGCACCCGCCAGAAGGTGCTGGTGCGCGTGGTCCCGGGCGTGAGCGCAGGCGGCCACGCCGCGATCCGCACCGGCACGGACAACCAGAAGTTCGGGCTCTCCCTCACCGACGGGAGCGCCCAGCATGCCATCGCCCGCATACTCGACCAGCCGCGCCTGGAACTGGTCGGACTGCACTGCCACATCGGTTCGCAGATCAGTACGGTCAAGCCCTACCTGACCGCGCTCCGACGGATGGTCGGGCTCCTTGCCCAGGTCAGCCACCAGCACGGAATCGTCCTGCCGGAGCTGGACATGGGAGGCGGGCACGGAGTCGCCTACCGGCCGGGGGAGACTCCACTCGACGTCGAGTCCCTCGGTGCACGCATCCGCCGCGAACTGGCCTCGAGCTGCGCCACCGCCGGCATTCCCGTACCCCGGCTCACCATCGAGCCCGGTCGCGCGGTGGTCGGGCCCGCAGGCGTCGCGCTCTACAGGGTGCTCGCCGTGAAGAGGACGGGTGACCGTCTCTTCGTGGCCGTGGACGGCGGAATGAGCGACAACCCGCGACCCGCACTGTACGGCTCCCGCTACGCACCCCGGCTCATCGGCCGCCGCTCGACGGCCGAGCCCTGCTCGGCGACCGTGGTCGGACGGCACTGCGAGGCGGGCGATGTGCTCGCGGCGGACGCGGCCATGCCGGGCGACATCCACCCGGGCGACCTGGTGGCCATTCCGGTCGCCGGCGCCTACCACCTCTCCATGGCCTCCAGTTACAACGCGGTCGGCCGCCCACCGGTGGTCGCCGTCCACGAAGGCCGCGCGCGGCTCCTGATACGCCGCGAATCCCTGGCCGACATCAACGGCCGCGACGTCGGACTGTGAACGGCCGCCCCCACGCCCCTCGTTCTCCCCGTCGACGCGAAGGAGTGTGATGTGCCTTCGCACGGTCCGTGAGGGGCGCCCGCACCGGAATCAGGTGGTCTCATGATCCAGCTTCAGCCCGGAGCCGACTCCGCGCCGTCCCGGTGGTTCCCCGCCGGGACGGCGGGCCCCGCCACCCTCGTCGAACACGTCATCGGCACCGGAGTCGGCCGCTGGTGGACGGACAGCGTTCTCCAGCCACAGGTCGTCGCCGTGAGCTGTGCCGGCCGGGTAGTCCTGCGCGGCGATCCGCACGCACTGGCCCAGGGCTCCCTTGCGCCTTTCGCCGGCAGCTACGTGGAGGCGCCGTCCCGCTTCCTCCCGGTCCTGCGCGCCTCGTTCGAAAGGATCGAGCCTGCGGAGCGGATGGTGTACGCCCGCCTTGCGCTCGCGTCGTCACAGGCACGGCGTCCCACGCATGGTGTGACGGTACGTACGCCCGCTCGTGCCTGCCGATGCCGGGGCTCTGGCCGCGCTGGGTCCTGAAGCGGCCTGGATCCACGCCAGTTGGGACGGCCCGGCAGGTCTCGCCGCTTCGGGACACGGCTGGGCCGCAGTCTGCAGAGGCCGGATTCTTGCCGTGGCCTGCACGTATTTTCGCGGCAGTGCGTACGAGGAGGTCGCATGTTTCATGGTCTCCGGCCGCCGGTGGGAGCATCTGGCCCATGCCTGCCTGACCGGTCTGTGCGCGGACATCGATGCCCGAGGCCGCACCGCGATGCTGTCCTGCTCACGTAACGACCGCCCCGGCCGCCTCCTCGCCTGGACCGCCGGATTCCGGCTGCGACGGGAGTACGTCACCTATGCGACGGGGCGGCCCACCGTGATGCTCCACAAGGCCGGCGCCAGGCTAGTGCCGTGAGAGATGGAGTCGAGGAACCGGCAGACCGCTGAACGGCGTGGTGGCCGACCGCGGGGACGCGTCATGACGTCACCGTGGCCGGAAGGTCCGGTCTGACCGGGGGGCCGCCGCCGGCGGCACGCAAGGTGAGCACCATGGTGAAGCCCCCTCCCGGGGTGTCCTCGGCGGCAAGCATTCCCCCCATGGCCTCCACGAAGCCACGGGCGACCGCCAGGCCCAGGCCGACACCGGCGCCGCGCGGGGTGTCGCCGTAGCGCTGGAAGGGAGCGAAGATCCGTTCCTTCGCCTCGTCCGGTACGCCGGGCCCGCGGTCGATCACCCGGACTTCGACACGGTCGGCCATGGCGCTGACCGCCACCCGCACCGGTTCGCCCGGCGGGCCGTACTTCACCGCGTTCTCGACGACATTGGCGACTGCGCGCTCCAGCAGCCCAGGGTCGACGGCCACCAAGGGCAGATCCTCCGGGATGTCCAGCCGGACGCTGCCTTCCGGAACACCACCCAGCGCCATGGGAACGACCTCGTCGAGGTCCGTCGCGCGGATCAGCGGCCGAACCGTTCCGGTTTCCAGCCGCGACATGTCCAGAAGGTTCCCGATCAGGTGGTCGAGGCGGTCGGCGCCCTCCTCGATCCCTACCAGCAGCTCGGCCCGGTCCTCGTCGGACCACTGCACATCGGCGGAGCGCAGAGATGTGACAGACACCTTGATGGTGGCCAGAGGTGTCCGCAGGTCGTGGCTGACGGCAGCCAGAAGTGCCGTGCGTATCCTGTCGCCCTCCGCGTGTTCACGGGCCCGTTCCGCCTCGCCCCGCAGGCGCTGACGGTCGATTACGACAGCTGCCTGGGCGGCGAAGGCGCCGAGCACCCGGCGGTCCTCGGCCGGCAGCACGCGCCCGGAGAGGGCCAGCGCCATGTGGCTTCCGACCGGCATGTCCACATCGGCGTTCTCGGGACGTGCGACAGGCGTCGGCCCGACGCTTCCCGTGCAGGTCCAGGGTTCGACCTCGCTCTGCCGCTCCAGCAGTGCGACGGACTCCATGCCGAAGGTCTCCCGGACCCGCTGCAGCAGCGCGTCCAAGGTGGTCTCGCCGCGCAGCACACTGCCTGCGAGGAAGGACAGGATCTCCGACTCGGCCCGCAGCCGCGCTGCTTGGTGCGTGCGGCGGGCGGCCAGATCCACCACGGACGCGACCGAGACCGCCACACCCACAAAGATGGCGATGGCGAGGATGTTCTTCGGGTCGGCGATGGTCAGCCGGTGCAAGGGCGGTGTGAAGTAGTAGTTCAGCAGAAGTGAGCCGAGCGCGGCGGCACCGAGCGCCGGGAGGAGCCCGCCCACCAGCGCGGCGGCCACCGTCAGCGACAGGAACAGAAGCATGTCGTTGGCGAGCCCCAGATCGGTATCGATGTCGGTGAGCAACGCCACGAGCAGGACGGGGCCCGCTGAACCGACCAGCCAGCCCCAGACGCTCCGGGCCGTGCTCAGGCGCGCATGCCGGGTCACCGGCAGCCCCCGCCCGCGCGCCACCTCTCCGTGAGTGACGATGTGGACGTCCAGGTCGGGCCCGCAGTCCCGTGCCACCGTGGCCCCCACGCCGGGCCCGAGCACGTACTGCCAGGTCTTGCGCCGGCTGGATCCGAGGATGATCTGGGTGGCATTCACACCGCGCGCGAACTCGAGCAGGGACTGCGGCACATCGTCGCCGACGACGTGGTGGAACGTCCCGCCGACGTTCTCGACCAGGGTGCGCTGGATGGCGAGGTCCCTGGGCGATGCGGAGGTGAGACCGTCGCTTCTGGTGATGTACACCGCGAGCACCTCGCCGCCGGCCCCCTTCTCGGCAAGCCGTGCGGCCCGGCGGATCAGCGTGGCGCCTTCGGGGCCGCCGGTGAGTCCGACGACGATGCGTTCGCGGGCCTGCCAGGTGGTGCGGATGTCGTGCTCGCCGCGGTAGTGCTGGAGGTATTCGTCGACCCGGTCGGCGACCCAGAGGAGCGCCAGCTCGCGCAGCGCGGTGAGGTTGCCGGGGCGGAAGTAGTTGGACAGGGCCGCGTCGAGCTTGTCGGGCTTGTAGATGTTGCCGTGGGCCATCCGGCGGCGCAGGGCCTGGGGAGACATGTCGACCAGTTCGATCTGATCCGCCCTGCGGACCACCTCGTCGGGCACGGTCTCACGCTGTCGAACGCCGGTTATCGACTCGACGACATCGCCGAGCGACTCCAGATGCTGGATGTTGACGGTCGAGACGACATCGATGCCGGCATCGAGCAGCTCCTCCACATCCTGCCAGCGCTTGGCGTTCCGGCAGCCCGGCACGTTGGTGTGGGCCAGCTCGTCCACCAGGGCCACCGCGGGCCGGCGCTCCAGCACGGCATCGACGTCCATCTCGGTGAAGGCGCCCGAGCGGTATCGCATCGCACGCCTCCGGACCTGCTCCAGGCCGTGCAACATCACTTCGGTGCGCGGACGGTCGTGGTGTTCCACGAAGGCGACGACGCAGTCGGTGCCCCGCTCCGTCCGGCGGTGCGCCTCCGAGAGCATCGCGTAGGTCTTGCCCACCCCCGGTGCTGCGCCGAGGTAGATCCGAAGCTTCCCGCGTCCCATGTTCCGACAGGTTCCGTTCTCTGAAGTCGACTGGAGTGAGGGGAACTTCGAGGGGCGTGCCGGCCCTCATGCCTCGAAGCGGTATCCCATGCCCGGGGCGGTGATGAAGTGACGGGGGTGCGCGGGATCAGGTTCGAGCTTCCGCCGCAACTGGGCCATGTAGACGCGGAGATAGTTGCTGTGCGTCCGGCGGTCGGGCCCCCACACCTCATCCAGGAGCTGGCGCCGGCTGACGAGCCGCCCGCTGTTGCGGATCAGGATCTCCACCAACTGCCACTCGGTCGGGGTGAGACGTACGGTGTGTCCGTCGCGCCTGGCTTCCTTCGCGACCAGGTCGAGGATGAATCCCTCGGTGGTGACGTTCCCGTTGCCACCGGCAGTGGAAGCGGTCCCCGTACGCCGGGTGGCGACCCGCAGTCGGGCGAAGAGTTCGTCCATGTCGAACGGTTTGGTGATGTAGTCGTCGGCACCCGCGTCGAGCGCTCTGATCCTGTCTTGGGACGCGCCGCGCGCGGAGACCACCAGGATCGGCGCCCGGGACCACCGCCGCAGCACCTGCAGGACCTCGATTCCGTCCATGTCCGGCAGTCCGAGGTCCAGGAGGACGGCGTCAGGGGGGCGCTCGGCAGCGAGCCGTAGCGCGGTGCTCCCGTTCGGCGCGGATTCCACGTCGTATTTACGGGCGTGCAGATTCATCGCGATGGCACGGACGAGCCGCGGTTCGTCCTCCACCACCAGCACCCGGGTCATGTGCCGCCTTCCTGTCGTACGCGAGCCGGCGTGACCGGGGGCCGGGGCGGGGACCGGGGATCCGGGGCTGGTGCTCCCGGCCCGCGGCTCCCGCCCACTGCCGTAACCCGGTCACTGCTCGACGAGATCCTTGAGCGCGATGTTGAGCTGGAGGACGTTGACCCTCGGCTCTCCCATGAATCCGAGGATCCGGCCCTCGGTGTGCTGCTCGACGAGCTTCTCGACCTGTCCGGCGTCGAGGTGGTTGCGCTCGGCGACGCGGCGTACCTGGAGCTGTGCGTACGCCGGGGAGATGTCGGGGTCGAGACCGGAGCCCGAGGAGGTGACGGCGTCGGCCGGCACCTGCGAGGGGATGACGGGATGGCCGGGGACGGAGTTGTCCTCGACCACCGCGGCCTTGGCGGCGGTGACCCAGTCGATGAGTTCCTGGTTGTCTCCGGAGCGGTTGGTCGCTCCGGAGAGGATCAGCTTGTACTGGGTGTTGACGCTGTTGGTGCCGAGGCCGTTGGACGGGCGCGGCTGGAACCACTTGAGATCGGGGGCGGCGGTTTCCTGACCCTTCTCGAGCGGCAGGTCGTAGCGCTGACCGATGAGTTCGGAGCCGGCGACCCTGCCGTTCGAGGTGATCTCGGAGCCGTTGGCGCGGTCCGGCATGAGCCCCTGGGCGACACCGGTCACGGCGAGCGGGTAGAGGACGCCGCAGACCAGGGTGAGGACGAGCAGGGCCCGCAGCCCTGCCCCGAACAGTCGTGCGGAGTTTCCTAGGGAGTTGTTCATGGCAGGTCAGCCGATTCCTGGGATGAGGGAGATGATCAGATCGATGATCTTGATGCCGATGAACGGGGCGACGAGGCCGCCGAGTCCGTAGATCCCGAGGTTGCGCCGCAGCATGGAGTCGGCGCTGCTGGGGCGGTAGCGCACGCCCTTCAGAGCGAGCGGTACGAGGGCGATGATGATCAGCGCGTTGAAGATGACGGCGGACAGGATCGCGGACTCGGGAGACGCCAGGCCCATGATGTTGAGCTTGTCGAGGCCCGGGTAGGCCACGGCGAACATGGCCGGGATGATCGCGAAGTACTTCGCGACGTCGTTGGCGATGGAGAAGGTGGTCAGGGCGCCCCGGGTGATGAGGAGCTGCTTGCCGATCTCGACGATCTCGATGAGTTTGGTGGGGTTGGAGTCCAGGTCCACCATGTTCCCGGCCTCCTTGGCGGCCGAGGTGCCGGTGTTCATCGCCACGCCGACGTCCGCCTGGGCGAGGGCGGGGGCGTCGTTGGTGCCGTCACCCGTCATCGCGACGAGCTTGCCGCCCGCCTGCTCCCGCTTGATGAGGGCCATCTTGTCCTCGGGGGTGGCCTCGGCGAGGAAGTCGTCGACTCCCGCCTCCTCGGCGATCGCCTTGGCGGTCAGCGGGTTGTCACCCGTGATCATGACCGTACGGATGCCCATCCGGCGCAGTTCGTCGAACCGCTCCCGCATGCCCTCCTTGACGACGTCCTTGAGATGGATGACACCCAGGATCCGGGCACCCCGGCCGTCATGGACGGCGACGAGGAGCGGTGTACCGCCTGCCTCGGAGATAGCGTCGGTCAGTCGGCCGGCGTCCTCGGCGATGGAACCGCCCTGGTCGCGGACCCAGGCGAGTACGGATCCCGACGCACCCTTGCGGACCCGGCGGGCGGTGCCGTTCTCGGTGAGGTCGACGCCCGACATGCGGGTCTGTGCCGTGAACGCCACCCACTCGGCAGCCGACAGTTCGCCCTGGTGTCGTTCGCGCAGCCCGTACTTCTCCTTGGCCAGCACGACGACGGACCGTCCCTCGGGCGTCTCGTCGGCCAGCGAGGAGAGCTGGGCGGCGTCCGCGAGTTCGGCCTCCGTGGTGCCCTTGACCGGGAGGAACTCGGCGGCCTGCCGGTTGCCGAGCGTGATGGTGCCGGTCTTGTCGAGCAGCAGGGTCGAGACGTCACCGGCGGCCTCGACGGCACGCCCCGACATCGCGAGGACGTTGCGCTGCACCAGACGGTCCATGCCCGCGATCCCGATGGCGGACAACAGCGCACCGATCGTGGTCGGGATCAGGCAGACCAGCAGGGCGGTCAGCACGATCATCGACTGCCTCTCGCCGGCGTAGATCGCGAAAGGCTGCAGGGTCACGACGGCGAGCAGGAAGACGATGGTGAGGGACGCCAGGAGGATGTTCAGGGCGATCTCGTTGGGGGTCTTCTGCCGGGCGGCGCCCTCCACCAGGGCGATCATCCGGTCGATGAAGGTCTCGCCCGGCTTGGTGGTGATCTTGACGACGATGCGGTCGGAGAGCACCTTCGTACCGCCGGTCACCGCCGAGCGGTCACCGCCCGACTCGCGGATGACCGGCGCGGACTCACCCGTGATCGCGGACTCGTCGACCGAGGCCACGCCCTCCACGACATCCCCGTCGCCCGGGATGATGTCTCCTGCTTCACAGACGACCAGGTCTCCGATCCGCAGGTCCGTGCCGGCGACCCGCTCCTCGTTCCCGCCGACGACGCGGCGGGCAACGGTGTCGGTCTTGGCCTTGCGCAGCGTGTCGGCCTGAGCCTTGCCGCGGCCCTCGGCGACCGCCTCCGCCAGGTTGGCGAAGATCGTCGTGAGCCACAGCCAGACCGCGATGGCCCAGCCGAACCAGTCGGTCGGATCCAGGACCGCGAGCACGGTGGTGAGCACCGAACCGATCAGCACCACGAACATGACCGGGGATTTGACCATGACTCGGGGGTGCAGTTTGCGTACCGCGTCAGGGAGTGACCTGACGAGTTGCCTGGGATCGAACAGACCCCCGCCGACGCGCCCTTCGCCCTGGTGACCCGTGGGAGCGTCCTGGTGCGGCGACCGGCTGCGGGTGACAGTGGACATCGAGTCCTCTTGCTTCAGACGATTGGTCATGACGCCAGCCCTTCGGCCAGCGGTCCCAGCGCGAGTGCCGGGAAGTAGGTCAGCCCGGTGATGATCAGGATCGTGCCGACCAGCAGCCCGCTGAAGAGCGGTTTGTGCGTGCCCAGCGTTCCCGCCGTCGCCGGTACGGGCTTCTGCGCGGCCAGTGAGCCGGCCAGTGCCAGCACGAACACCATCGGAAGGAACCGGCCGAGGAGCATGGCCAGGCCGATGGTCGTGTTGAACCACTGGGTGTCCGCGTTGAGGCCGGCGAACGCCGAGCCGTTGTTGTTGGCGCCGGAGGTATAGGCGTAAAGGATCTCCGAGAAGCCGTGAGCACCGGTATTCGTCATCGAATCGGGAGGCGTGGGCAAAGCCATTGCAGCCCCGGTGAAACACAGCACCAGGGCCGGCGTGATCAGGATGTAGCAAGCTGCGAGCTTGATCTCCCGGGTGCCGATCTTCTTCCCGAGGTATTCCGGTGTACGGCCCACCATCAGACCGGCGATGAATACCGCGATGATCGCCATGATCAGCATTCCGTAAAGGCCGGATCCTGTGCCACCAGGGGCGATCTCGCCCAGTTGCATGCCGAGCATCGTGATGCCGCCACCGAAGCCCGTGAACGATGAATGGAACGAATTCACCGCACCTGTCGACGTCAGTGTCGTGGCTACCGCGAAGATCGACGAACCACCGATTCCGAACCGGGTCTCCTTGCCTTCCATCGCCCCGCCCGCGATTTCGAATGCGGGCCCGTGGTGGGAGAATTCGGTCCACATCATCAGTGCGGTGAATCCGAGCCAGATGACGCCCATGGTCGCGAGGATCGCGTAGCCCTGCTTCACGGAGCCGACCATTCGGCCGAACGTGCGGGTCAGAGCGAACGGGATGACGAGGATCAGGAAGATCTCGAAGAGGTTCGACAGCCCGTTGGGGTTCTCGAAGGGATGGGCCGAGTTGGCGTTGAAGTAGCCCCCGCCGTTCGTCCCCAGTTCCTTGATCACCTCTTGTGAGGCGACCGCACCCCCGTTCCACTCCTGTGTGCCGCCCATGAACTGTCCGACCTGATGGATGCCGGAGAAGTTCTGGATGACACCGCAGGCCACCAGTACGAGGGCCCCGATCACCGCGATGGGGATCAGGATCCGTACGGTGCCGCGCACCAGGTCGGACCAGAAGTTGCCCAGCTCACCGGTGCGGGAGCGTGCGAAGCCGCGCACCAGGGCCACGGCGACGGCGATGCCGACGGCGGCCGAGACGAAGTTCTGCACCGCGAGGCCGCCGGTCTGGACGACGTGGCCCATGGCCTGCTCGCCGTAGTACGACTGCCAGTTGGTGTTCGCGACGAACGACGCGGCCGTGTTGAACGCCTGGTCCGGGTCGATCGACGAGAAGCCGAGCGAACCAGGCAGGGATCCCTGCAGCCGCTGCAGCACATAGAGGAAGAGAACGCTTGCCGCGGAGAACGCGAGCACACCGCGGAGATACGCGGGCCAGCGCATCTCCGTGTTCGGGTTGGCGCCGATGGCCTTGTATATCCACTTCTCCACCCGCAGGTGCTTCGGAGAGGAATAGACGTGGGCCATGTAGTCGCCGAGCGGCCGGTATGCCAGTCCCAGCGCCGCAACGAGCGCGAGAACCTGGAGCACACCAGCGAGGAGCGGGCTCATATCGGGCTCAGAACCTCTCGGGGAAAATAAGGGCGACGACGAGATAGCCCAACAGGGCAACGGCCACGACGAGGCCGACGATGTTTTCGGCGGTCACAGCTTGGCCACCCCCCTGGCGACAAGAGCCACCAGCGCGAAGACCGCGATCGTGGTGACGACGAAGGCCACGTCGGCCATCGTGTGCTCCTAGGTGAGATACGGGAACTCGGACCCCTTGAGCAAACCCCCATTGCCGGGGGTCCGTGCCTTCCGTTGACAGGTCCCTTACGGCCATTGGCATGTCTTTGACGAGACCCTTACGCCGCAACCGCCCACCTGCGGAGAAGCCGATCGCCATTGGCCCGTCAGGGGCTCTCCCGCGGCCCGACACCAGCGTGTCCCGGCCACTCCACCACCTCGTCCTGACGATTTCCGTCGCACCGGGGCCGGCCGGTCACCTGACCGGCCTCTTCTCGAGGGCGTCGGCTGCGCTCGGGGATCATGGCCCCTCGCGTGAGGATGTCCAGTCCTCGCCGGGTCGTGGCCGGCACCACCCTGTCGCCGGCGCGCAGGACGCGACCGTGGGACGGGCGCCGGTCGAAGCCGTGACGGTTCGCGAGACGCAGGCCGCCGAGCGTGTCGGAAGACGAGCCGCCGGACCGCACCCGGGCCGGCGGCTCCCACTGCCAGGCCCTGGAACCGCTTGTGCGCGGCATCCCGCCCATCCGCTCCCGCCGCGGACCTCGACGCAGGCGCCCGGCGAAACTGCATGACAAGGGCTACGACTACAAGCACCTGCGACGGTGGCTCCGCAGTCGCGGCATTCGCCACCGCATCGCCCGCAAGGGCATCGAGCCCTCGCAGCGGCTCGGCCGTCACCGATGGGTCGTTGAACGTACGGTTTCCTGGCTTGGCGGATGGCGTCGCCCGCACCGCCGCTACGAACGCAAGCCCGAGCACTTCCTCGCCTTCGTCGGCATAGCCGCCGCTCTCATCTGCCACCGGCGCCTCACCACATGAACGGTGGAGAGGCGTTGTGGCGTCGGCTGGATCAGTCGGTGGTGAAGCTGGACAGTCGTGCTGCCGGGTAGCGGCTGCCCGCCGAGCCATGGGGGAGGATCTCGGTGATGTGGGCCAGGTCGGCGTCGGTGAGCTGGACCCCGTCCGCGCCGGCGTTCTCCTCGACACGTACTGCACTGCGGGTGCCGGGGATGGGCACGACGTCCTGGCCCTGGGCGAGGAGCCAGGCCAGCGCGAGTTGGGCGGTGGTGATGCCCTTGGCCGCAGCCAGTTCCTTGAGCTGTTCGGTGGCGCGGAGGTTGTAGGTGTAGTTGTCGCCCTGCCAGCGCTCGTCCCAGCTGCGCATGTCGTCCGCGGGGTAATCGCTCGCGGGCTTGACCGCGCCGGTCAGGAAGCCTCGGCCGAGCGGGGAGTAGGGCACCAGGCCGATGCCGAGTTCCCGCAGGGCGGGGAGGATCTTCTCCTCGACCTCGCGCTCGAAAAGGGAGTACTCGTACTGGAGGACGGAGACCGGGGTGACGGCATGGGCGCGGCGGATGTACTGGGGTCCGACGTTGCTCAGGCCGAAGTACCTGACCTTGCCCTCGGTGATCAGCTCGCCGACTACGCCCGCGACTTCCTCGGCAGGGACGTCGGGGTCGGAGATGTGCTGGTAGAAGAGGTCGATGTGGTCGCTCTGCAGGTAGCGCAGGCTGTTCTCGGCGACCTTGCGGATGTTCTCGGGGCGGCTGTTGAAGCCGGAACCGATCGGCTGGGAGGTCATGTCGAAGCCGAACTTGGTGGCCAGGACCACCTCGTCACGGAAGCCCCGGACCGCTTTGCCCAGCAGGATCTCGTTGCTGCCGGTACCGGCGCCGTACAGCTCGGCGGTGTCGAAGAAGTCGATCCCGAGTTCGTGGGCGCGGTGGATGGTTGCGGTGCCCTCGTCATCGTTCGAGGCGCCGTAGGCCATGGACATGCCCATGACGCCCAGCCCGAGCGCCGAGACGCGCAGGCCCTGAGAGCCCAGGTTGCGGTGCTGCATGAGTTCACTTCCTCAGTGCTTGTCGGCCCCACCCCGAACGGGTCGAACCGAACTGTTCGGTTTTAACGTTACGCGCAGATGTCCTGCAACGCCAAACCAAACCGTTCGGTGCTTTATCCTGGGGTTATGTCCCATTCCCCCGACTCCGGCCAGGCACCAGCGCACGCTGCTGCTTCTGGTAGCAGCGACACCACGCGTGAGCGGATCCTCGCCGCCGCCATGGAGGAGTTCGCCCGCCACGGCATCGCCGGCGCCCGCGTCGACCGCATCGCCAAACTGGCCCGGACCAGCAAGGAGCGGGTCTACGCCTACTTCCGCAGCAAGGAAGCGCTCTACGCCCATGTTGCCGCGCGAGAGCTCGCCGTCATCGCCGAAGCCACCCAGATAGACCCGTCCGACCTTCCCGGCTACGCGGGCCGCCTGTTCGACTACTTCACCGCCCGCCCGGACCATCACCGCCTGATCACCTGGGGTCGCCTCGAACTGGCTGACGCCGCGGCCGCCGAAGCCGATCCCACCCGGGCGGCCATCACCCGCAAGCTCGACCAGCTCCGCCAGGCTCAGCGGGCCGGGCAACTCAGTCCCGCCTGGGACCCGGCCGACGTCCTCGCCCTGGTCAACCAGATCGCCACTACCTGGGCAGCCCAAACCGAACTCGCCGAAGCCGCGGCCGAGCACGCCACAGACTCCTCCACCGCGGCCCGTCGCGCCGCCGTGGTGACCGCGGTCGAGCAGCTATTCCCCCGGAGCGGTCTGACTGGCACCGGTTGCGGGCAGGGGGCCTGAACGCAACGGGGTACGTGCGCTGGTGACCGGAATTGGGTTCAGGATGCCGAGCCCCCGGGTGTCCTCGCTCGCCAGCACCACCACTGACGGAACCTCACAGGGATCCGTCCGGCACCGTTCAGTGAGCGATCACGCCTGGTCAGACCGTCGGGATGGTGCCGCCGTCGACGACGTACTGGCCGCCGGTGAGGTACGCCGCGCGGTCGGAGGCGAGGAACGCGACGACTTCGGCGACATCGGCGGGCCGGCCGGGGTGCCCGAGCGGGATGCCGACCCGGTCGATCAGCTGGCGGCGGGCCGTTTCCGTGTCCCGCCCGCTGTCGGCGGCCATCTGGTCCAGGCGCTGGGTGACGGCCGGGGTTTCGATGAGTCCGGGGACGACGGTGTTCACCCTGATGCCGTGCTTGCCGACCTCGTTGGCCAGGCCCTTGCTGTAGACGGTCGTCGCGGCCTTCGCCGCCGCGTACGGGAGCGAGGCGGTGCCGGGCATGCGTGCCTGACCCGACGTGACGTGAATGATGACTCCGCGGTTCTGCGCGATCATCCCTGGCAGCAGGGCCCGGTCCAGGCGGACGGCGGACATCAGGTTGGTATCGAGGTCGCGGTACCAGTCGTCGTCGGTCGCGTCGAGTGCCCCGCCGGGGATGTACGTCTGGCTGCCGGCGTTGTTGACCAGGACGTCGATTCCGCCGAGCAATTGCGTCGCCTGCGCGGCGAGAGTGGCTGTCCCGTCGGAGGTGGCGATGTCGGCGGCGACGAACCTGCCGGCCGGCGTCTCGTCGACCGGTGTGCGGGCCGCGACGACGACGTCGGCCCCGGCCTCGGCGAACCGGATCGCGACAGCCGCGCCGATTCCCTTCGTGCCGCCAGTGATCAGGACTCGAACGCCTGCAAACTCGCCGGCCGGCCCGGAGGTGGATGTCACGGTGGTGGATGTCATGGGACAAACTCCTGCGTCGGGCGCCGCCGCCTTCTGGAAGCCGACGGCCGGGTACGATGGGCTCATCCTACATTAAAAACGAGAGGTCGTTCTTTTATGCCCAAGGTCACCCAGGAGCACCGTGACGCCCGGCGCCGGCAGATCTTGGCCGCCGCCCGCGAGGTGTTCGCGGCCAAGGGTTTCGCTCAGGCCTCCACCGGTGAGATCGTCGCCGCCAGCGGACTGTCCACCGGGGCGGTCTACAGCTACTTCCCCAGCAAGAACGACCTGGTGGCGGCCGTCTGCGAGAATGCCGTGGACGACCTCGTCGACCTCGCCGGCATCCGCGACGCGGCCGGACTGCTCGACCGGGTCCGTGCCCGCCATGGCGGGCACGCCCGGCTGATGGCGCAGGTCTGGGCTGAGGCCGCCGTCTCTCCCGGCCTCGCCGTCCAGATCCGGGGACAACTGGCCAAGGATCAGGAGAAGGTCGCCGGGCTGATCCGCCAGGATCGCTGCGCCCGAGGTCTGCCCGACGCGCCGGACCCCTCCGGTGTGGCCGGCGCACTGCTCGCCATGCTCACGGGATATTCGCAGCGCCTGGCCATCGGCCAGGACATCGACACCCCCGCCTTCCGGCAGGCCCTCCAAGCCCTTCTCGGCGACGCGACCTGAAAGAACGGATCCAGGCAGAGCCGCACCTGGTCAACACCATCGGACCCCGAACTCGTCGCCGCCGCGCTCGGCATGGACCCCGAAGCCACCATGTTCTGTCTCGCAGACCCCGTCGATGAGGGCGCCTGGCCTCCGATGCCCAATGCCGGCCACCGGCCTTCGTGCTCACCGCCGTACAGGCCGGTGACGCGCCCGCCTTCGCTCGCGTCATGACCGCCTGTGCAAGTGCGGTATCCGGGCGGTCATCCCCGTTCCGGCCGATCAGTGCTGCCATCGGCTGCGGCGCGGCAGTCGGGGCGGCAGGCCACCCGCGTTCGACCGCGAGCGCACGGTCCTGACGCTGTACGCCGACCTCATGCGCACAGCGGCGGAGGACCGGTTGCGGATGTGGGATGCGGGCCAGGGAGGATCACGGCCCACTCGCATGCACTGGGCGTGGACGCGTTCGGGATCGATCTGTCGCCCGGAATGATCGAAGCGGCTCGGCGTGATCACCCCGGCCTGCGGTTCGAACTCGCCCCACCCGGCGGATAGGCCCGCGACTGCCGGCAGGGGCGGACCGGCTGCTTCGATGTCCAGGCGCTGTCCGGCGGATCATGTGCCCGTGATGGCGCCGAGTCAGTTCTCGCGGGCCGTACTGCGCCCGGTTGCGAGGTGTTTCTGTCCCTCGGGCATGGGCAGGACCGCCAGTGCGGTGTCTGCAATGTTCCGCAGGGCCTCCGGGTTCAGGCCGGCCTTGCCCACCGCCTCGATACCGCGGACCACCGTCAGCAGCAGTGCCGCCAACCGCTCCGGATCCGCGGTGCTATCGATGTCGCCGTGGCGCTGGGCGGCGCTGATCTCCGTCCGCAGCAGGGTCAGCAGCGCCGTCATGGTCTCGGCCGACCGGCCGGCGACCGTCGGATCGTGCTGGGCCAGTTCCGCCGCGCCCTTGGCCAACAGGCACCCGCGGCGCTCGGTGTCGGAGGCGGCGTTCTCCGCCATCAGGTGCACGTATCCCGACAGCCGCGCCAACGCCTCTGCGTCCGGGCCACCTGCCAGCCGCCCTTCGGCCACCTCGACGACTGCGGTGCACCAGTCGCCGAACACACGGTGGAACAGCTTGCCCTTGTCGCCGAATGCGCCGTACAGGCTGCCCTTGCCCAGGCCGGTCGCCTTTGCGATGTCGTCCATCCGGGTTCCTGCATAGCCGGTCGCCCAGAACTGTTCCCGGGCCCGCTGCAGGACTTGGCGTTCGTCGAATGCGCGTGGTCTCGGCATGGCCTCAGCGTATCCATTCTTGACTCGATCGTCCATTACTGCCTACCTTATGGACGATCCATTCCATAACTGAAGGGGTTCGACATGCCAGGCATGCTGCAGGAGAAGGTGGCCGTGATCACCGGAGGGACCAGCGGGATCGGACTGGCCATCGCCCACCGCTTCGTCCGGGAGGGCGCACGGGTCTTCGTGACCGGCCGGGACATCGACCGCCTCGAAGCGGCGGTCAAGGAGATGGGCCCTGCGGCCACCGGCGTACGATCCGACGTCTCGGTCCTGGCCGACCTGGACGCGCTCTACGCGCGAGTCCGCGAGGAGGCCGGACGCATCGACGTGCTGGTGGCCAACGCGGGAATCGTCGCGGACGCCGCGCTCGGCTCCCACACCGAGGCGAACGTCGACCTGACGCTCGCCGTCAACGTCAAGGGCCCACTGTTCACCGTTCAGAAGGCGCTTCCGCTGCTGGCGGAGAACGCCTCCATCGTGGTCGTGGGCTCGAGCAACAGCGTGCGGCCCAATGAGCAACTCGAGGTCTACAGCGCCTCGAAGGCGGCGGTGAGCAACCTCGTGCACAACTGGTCCCGGCAGTCGCGGGAGCGCCGATTCCGGGTCAACGTGCTCAGCCCGGGACCCACGCGGACCCCTGGCCTGGTGAGCGCGGCGGGGCCGGACGTCGACCGGTTCGCCGAGGCCGTCGTGCCGCTGGGGCGGCTGGCCGACGCCGAGGAAATCGCCGAGGCCGCTCTCTTCCTGGCTTCGGACGCCTCGTCGTTCGTCACCGGCGCCGAACTCTTCGCCGACGGCGGCTACACCCGGGCCTGAACGACGGCCGGTGGTGCGCATCCTGTCCCCTCGAAGCGATGGGCCCCGCACATCGAGGGGCGGACACCTCCTGGCTTCCCGCTGTCACGACACGCCGGAAGCGCCATGACGCTCGCGTGCTGCCTTGGCGCGGCGCCCTTCATAGAACGTCCCTGGTCAGGGCCTACGCGAGAGGGTTCACTCCTTCTGGTGAGCGCACGCCCGCGCACTGCTGACCGGGTGTACGGAGGGTGAGGTTCGGCGCTGTTTTCGGCTACGGAACGTGGGGGAGAGCAGCCCTGAAGATCACCGGAACTCGACCGGAATCAAGGGGAGACATGAAGAAGCTGCTCAAGGGGAACGCCGTCCGCGCACTGGTTCGGGGTGCGGCCGTCGCAGGTCTGACCGTCGCACTCGCCGTGCCCGCCACCTCGGCGGTGGCCGTCGCACCCGCGGCCGCCATTCCGCCCGGGCTGTCGTGCGACACCGGCAAGCACGCGATCGACGACTACACCGGTTACGCGCTCTGCCGGAACAACGGCTCGGCCACGCAGACCTTCTGGGTCCACCTGGTCTGCGGCTGGTCCCCCGACGTGGACGGTGAGCACGTCACGCTGAGGCCGGGCGAATCCGGGCAGTCGACCGCCCACTGTGCCGGCCTCGGTTCGGGGATCGGCGAGATCCACGTGCGGCCGTAGCGGCCGGCTGTTGTCACCCGTCTCCCGCGGGGCCCTCCTGCGGTCGCGCTCCAACAGGGCGCTCCGCAGGGGGAAGGGGAGACGGGGCCCGATCCGCGCGCGCGGATGCTTGAGCGGGCCCTCCCGCCTCGTTACTCTCCAGTAGACCCGCTCGGGCGGACCCCCGGGCGGACCCCGGGGGCCGGTGCTCCGGCGGACGCGAGGAGGCGGTGGCGATGTCCTCAGCAGACCCCACGGAGCGGACCGGACCGATCAGGCCGGTGGAGCCGCCCGTACAGCCCGGACTCATGGACTGCGCCCGGGACCTGGCCGAGGGCCGGACGACCTCGTCCGGACTGGTCGCCGCGGCGCTCGCGCGCATCGAGGCGAGCCGTCACACCCTCAACGCCTTCCGCCAGCTGCGTACGGAAGCCGCGCTCGCCGAGGCGGCCGAAGCCGACCGGCGGCTCGAGGCAGGGGAGCGGCTTCCGCTGCTCGGGGTGCCGGTGGCGGTCAAGGACGACACCGACGTCGCCGGGATGCCCACCTACTTCGGCTGCGACGGCGCACTGCCGCCCGCCGCCGCCGACAGCGAGGCCGTCCGCAGGCTCCGGGCCGCCGGGGCCGTCGTCGTCGGCAAGACCAACTCCTGCGAGCTCGGGCAGTGGGCCTTCACCGAAGGGCCGGCCTTCGGCGTCACCCGCAACCCCTGGAGCACCGATCACACGCCCGGCGGTTCGTCCGGCGGCTCCGCGGCGGCCGTGGCCGCCGGACTCGTCCCCGCCGCGCTGGGTTCGGACGGCGCGGGTTCCATCCGTATCCCCGCCGCCTGGACCCACCTCGTCGGCATCAAACCGCAGCGCGGCCGGATCTCGGTCCACCCCCACAGCGACGCCTTCCAGGGCCTCACGGTCAACGGCCCGCTCGCCCGCACCGTCGCGGACGCCGCCCTCCTCCTGGACGCCGCGGCGGGACCGCACCCCGGTGACCCGCACCGCCCGCCCGCCGTCGACGCGTCCGCCGCGGCCCGCCGTGACCCGGGAAGGCTGCGCATCGGCGTCTCCCTGCGGCCCCCTCTCACCCTCACCCGCAACGAGCCCCACCCGGAGGTCCTGCGTGCCGTCACCGCGCTCGCCGAAACCCTCGCCCGGCTCGGCCACCACGTCGAGGAGGCCCGCCCCCGCTACGGACTGATCGGTCTCTCCTTCGTGCCCCGGGCCACCGCCGGCATCGCCGAGCTCGCCGCGCTGCACCCCGAACCCGGGCTCCTCGACCCCCGCACCCGCAGTGCCCTGCGCACCGGTACACGCCTCGGCGGCCGGATCGTGCGGGCCGCCCGCGCGCGGGAGGTGCGCCAGCACGCCAGGATCGGTGCCTTCTTCGACACCGCCCGCGAGGGACACGGATACGACGTGCTGCTCACCCCGACCACGGCCGCCCCGCCGCCAAGGGTCGGAGCCTTCGACCACCTCAGCGCCTGGCGCACCGACCTCGCGATGACCTCGGCCTGCCCCTACGCCTGGCCCTGGAACGTCCTGGGGTGGCCCGGCGTCAACGTCCCGGCGGGCTTCACCCGCGACGGCCTGCCCCTCGGCGCGCAGCTCCTCGGCCCTTCCCGCAGCGAGGCTCGGCTCATCTCGCTCGCCGCCCAGCTGGAGGCCGACCTCCGCTGGTACGAGCACCGGCCGCCGGCCCCGGGGACGCCGTAGCCCAGCGCGGCGGCGTGCGCCGGCACCGCGTCCCACCGCCCGGGGTGAGCGGCCCGGTGCCGGCCGGGAGGACCGTGCCACGCCTCCGCGACGTTCACGCGCGCTCCTCGGTAGCCGTCCGAAGGAGTGCCTCTACGCGCTCGACGGCGCAGATCGCGCCGAAGGCGATCAGGTGGACCAGGCAGTGATCCGTGAACGGCGGGACGCGCCAGGCCGCCACGTCCTCGTCGGTGATCCGGTACGGGGCCCGCGCGGCGAGCAGTGCGAGCCTGGCTCCCGGCCGGTCCTTCCGTTCCGGCAGCCGGGCCGCCAGGGGCAGCGGGGTGACACCGTCCCAGCCCGCCACCGACTCCCGCACGAACGCGGCGTCCTCGTCGCTGAGCAGTCCCGCCCCCTGGTACGCGGCCGAGCGCAGCGCGCCGTAGGCCGTCCCGACCGGGCCCTGCGCCGCCCACGGCGGTGCCTCACCGGAGGTGCCGAGCAACGGCAGGGAGGTGCCGGGCCGCAGTTCGCGGCGCACGGTCGCCGCCAGTGAACGGCCCGCCGTGCTCCGCACCAGCCGGTACTTCTCCACGCCGCCGGGCAGCATCTGTTCGGAAAGCAGAGAGGACACCACACGGTTGATGAAGTGGAAGGCGAGCGCCGTCCCCACGTACTCGTCCGCCTCGTGCCCCGGGAACGGCTGCGGTCTGCTCATGTCCTTGCCCCAGGCGAGCAGACGGCGGTCGCCGGGGTCCTCCGGCTCGTCGCCCCGCAGCACCGTCTCGGCGAGCCGGTGGTCGCCGGTGGCGTGCAGCAGCACCGCGTGCGCGGTCGCGCAGAACGGACACCGGTTGGCCAGGGAGACCCCTGCCGCCACCAGCTCCTTTCCGGTACGTGAGGCACGTCCGGCGAGCAGGGACTCCCGCATCAGGGCCCAGGTGGCGGTGAGAAGGGGAGGGGAGGCGGACAGGACCACGAAGGTCGTGGCGTCCTTGATGCCGAAGTCGGTGGCCAGTTGCGCGTAGACGTGGGGCCCCCCACCGGGGGGGGGGGGCGGGGGGTGGGGGGGGGGGGGCGCCCCAACCACCCACACGTACTCCGCCGCCCACCCCGGGGGTGGGGGCGGGGCGGCGCCCCAGCCCCGCCACCCGCCCCAGCCCCGGCCCGCTGACCTGGTCGTACACCTGGGTGAAGG
>NZ_JBHWZS010000001.1:0-74752 GCF_042728155.1 Streptomyces sp. NPDC060209 | reverse complement strand
GGACAGGACCTCGTAGGTCGTGGCGTCATTGATGCCGACGTCGGTGGCAAGTGGCGGGTAGACGGCCGCCACCTCTCGGGTGGCGGACTTCGGTGGTTCGGGCGAGGTGTATCGGAAGGGTCCGGTCATGGCGACGATGCTCACCCGTACCGCCCGCCCGGGTCGTCGTACGGCGGACGACAGTTGTGGCTGCCCCGGGGAGACCGGAAAACGCCCGTACTACTACCCCGGGAGCAGTGGACACCCCGTCCTCCGGGACGACGCGCCCGCCGGCCTGAGGGAGCTAGTGTGCCGCTCATGCGGGGGGACATCGACCGGCGGACACTGCTGGACACAGCGGCCGCGGCGGCCGTCGGGGCGGCCGTCGTCACGGCGGCGTGCCTGGCCTCCTCGCCGGACGCCCTCGATGTGCTGCTCCTCGTGGCCGGTTCCATGGCGCTCTCCGCGCACCGCCGGTCTCCGCTGGCCGTGCTCGTCGTGACCACGCTGTGCATGTCCGGGTACGCCGTCCACGCGCATCCGGGGAGCTGGGTGGCGCTGCCCGTGGTGGTGGCCGTCCACGCGGCGGCGCGCAACGGGTACCGGGCGCAGGCCGTCGGAGCCGGGGCGGCGTTCCTCGTCGGCTACTCCGTGGTGCTGCTCGTCTCCGTGCCGGGCGTCCAGGACACCGTCGAGCGCATGCTGCTCCTGCTCGGCTGGTTCCTGTGCGCCGGTGTCACGGGCCTCATCGACAAGAACTGGCAGGCCTATCTGCGCCAGACCGAACGGCGTGCCCTGGACGCCGAACGCACCCGGGAGGAGACGGCCCTGCGCCGGGCAGGTGAGGAACGGCTGCGCATCGCCCGCGAACTGCACGACTCGCTCACCCACTCCATCTCGATCGTGAAGCTCCAGGCCGGGGTCGCCGTCCACCTCGCCCGCAAACGGGGTACGGAGGTGGAGCCGGCGCTGCTCGCCATCCAGGAGGCGAGCGGGGAGGCGATGCGCGAACTCCGCTCCACGCTGGAGGTGCTCCGCACGGACGTGGTGGATCCCCGGACCGGCCTCGACCGGATGGACGAGCTCGCCGGGCGGGCCCGGGCCGCGGGCGTCGAACTGGCCGTCGAAGTGGAGGGGGACGTGCGGGCTCTCCCCGCCGACGTCGACGGCGCGGCGTACCGCATCGTGCAGGAGGCCCTCACCAACGTCGCCCGGCACGCGGACCGGGCGGGAACGTCCGTGCGGCTCACCTACGCGGACACGGCGCTCGTCGTGGCCGTCGACGACGACGGCCCCTGTCTGCCCGGTGACCGTGTCACCCCCGGCACCGGGCTGACCGGCATGCGCGAGCGCGTCACCGCGCTCGGCGGCACCCTCGAAACGGCGCCCCGTGCGCGAGGGGGCTTCTCGGTCCGTGCCGAGCTGCCCCTGGTGCCCCGGCAGGTCACAGGATGATCCGCGTCGGGATCGTCGACGACCAGGCCCTGATGCGTGCCGGATTCCGTGCCCTGCTGGACGCCGAGGAGTGCATCGAGGTCGTCGGGGAGGCCGCCGACGGGAGGGCGGGTGTGGAACTGGTCCGCGCGCACGCCCCGGACGTGGTGCTCATGGACGTACAGATGCCCGTCCTGACCGGCATCGACGCCACGCGCGAGATCGCCGCCGACCCCGCCCTCGCGGACGTGCATGTCGTCATCCTCACCAATTACGGCCTCGACGAGTACGTCTTCGACGCCCTGCGAGCCGGGGCCGCCGGATTCCTGCTCAAGGACACCGAACCGGCTGAGCTGCTCCGGGCCATCGAGGTCGCGGCGAGCGGCGAAGCCCTGCTCTCGCCCGCCGTCACCCGGCGGCTGATCGGCGAATTCGTCTCACGGCCCCCCGACCGTGCCACCGCCCCGGGACTGGAGACACTCACCCGGCGTGAGCGCGAGGCGACGGCTCTGGCCGCCCGGGGGCTGACCAACGAGGAGATCGCCGTCCACATGGTGGTCAGTCCTCTCACGGCGAAGACGCACATCAGCCGGGCCATGGGCAAGTTGCGCGCCCGTGACCGGGCCCAGCTGGTCGTCTTCGCGTACGAGTCCGGGCTGGTCGAGGCGCGCAGGCCTCCCGGCTCCCGGGGTCCCGCCGGACAGGAGTGATCGGTTCCGCCGGAATGGGCGCGGGCCACTGTGGAGAGGGGGCCGGTCACGAGATATCTTGATGTCAAGCAATGTTGCAGACGTGGAGCGGAGCACCCGGTGACTGACTCGACCATCATCTATACGCACACCGACGAGGCCCCTGCCCTGGCGACGTACTCGTTCCTGCCCGTCATCGAGGCCTACGCCTCGACCGCGGGTGTCACGGTCGAGCGCCGCGACATCTCCCTGGCGGGGCGGATCATCGCCGGCTTCCCGGAGCGTCTCAAGGCCGATCAGCGTATCGATGACGCGCTCGCCGAGCTCGGTGAGCTGGCCAGGACTCCTGGCGCGAACATCATCAAGCTGCCCAACATCTCGGCCTCGATCCCGCAGCTCAAGGCCGCGATCGCAGAGCTCCAGGAGCAGGGCTACGCGCTTCCGGACTACCCGGACGACCCGCGGACCGACGAGGACAAGGACGTCCGCGCGCGGTACGACAAGGTCAAGGGCAGTGCGGTGAACCCCGTCCTGCGTGAGGGCAACTCCGACCGCCGCGCCCCCGCGTCGGTCAAGAACTACGCCAAGGCGCACCCGCACCGCATGGGCGCCTGGAGCGCCGACTCGAAGACGAACGTCGCCACCATGGGCGTCGACGACTTCCGCTCGACGGAGAAGTCCGTCGTCATCGGTGAGGCCGGCTCGCTGCGTATCGAGCTCGCGGGCGACGACGGCACCACCACCGTGCTGCGCGAGTCCGTCCCGGTCCTGGCGGGCGAGGTCGTGGACGCGGCCGTCATGCGTGTCGCCGCGCTGCGTGAGTTCTTCACCGCCCAGGTCGCGCGCGCCAAGGCCGAGGACGTCCTGTTCTCCGTGCACCTGAAGGCCACGATGATGAAGGTCTCCGACCCGATCATCTTCGGCCACGTGGTCCGTGCCTTCTTCCCGAACACCTTCGCCAAGTACGGCGACGTCCTCGCGGCGGCCGGCCTGACCCCGAACGACGGCCTCGGTGGCATCCTCAAGGGCCTCGACTCCGTGGACGCCGGCGCCGAGATCAAGGCGTCCTTCGACGCCGAGCTCGCCGAGGGCCCGGCCCTGGCGATGGTCGACTCCGACAAGGGCATCACCAACCTGCACGTGCCGAGCGACGTCATCGTCGACGCGTCCATGCCGGCCATGATCCGCACGTCCGGCCACATGTGGGGCCCGGACGGCGGCGAGGCCGACACCATCGCCGTCCTCCCGGACAGCAGCTACGCCGGTGTCTACCAGGTCGTCATCGACGACTGCCGCGCCAACGGCGCCTTCGACCCGTCGACCATGGGTTCCGTACCCAACGTCGGTCTGATGGCACAGAAGGCCGAGGAGTACGGCAGCCACGACAAGACCTTCGAGGTCCCCACCACGGGCACCGTGCGGGTCGTCGACGGCAAGGGCGACGTCGTGCTGGAGCAGGCCGTCGGCGCCGGTGACATCTTCCGGATGTGCCAGACCAAGGACCTGCCGATCCAGGACTGGGTCAAGCTCGCCGTCACGCGCGCCCGCGCGACCGGCAACCCGGCCGTGTTCTGGCTCGACGAGGGCCGCGCGCACGACGCCAACCTCATCGCCAAGGTCAACGCCTACCTGGCCGAGCACGACACCGACGGCCTGGACATCTCCATCCGGACGCCGGAGGAGGCCACGGCCTTCTCCCTGGAGCGCATCCGCCGCGGCGAGGACACCATCTCGGTCACCGGCAACGTGCTGCGTGACTACCTCACCGACCTCTTCCCCATCCTCGAGCTGGGCACCAGCGCGAAGATGCTCTCGGTCGTCCCGCTCATGAACGGCGGCGGACTGTTCGAGACCGGCGCCGGCGGCTCCGCGCCCAAGCACGTCCAGCAGCTGGTCAAGGAGGACTACCTGCGCTGGGACAGCCTGGGTGAGTTCCTCGCGCTCGCGGTCAGCTTCGAGCACCTCGCCACGACCACGGACAACGCGCGCGCCAAGGTGCTCGGTGACACCCTGGACCGGGCCACGGGCACCTTCCTCAACGAGGACAAGTCCCCGAGCCGCAAGCTCGGTGGCATCGACAACCGCGGCAGCCACTTCTACCTGGCGCTCTACTGGGCCCAGGAGCTGGCGCAGCAGACCGACGACGCCGCGCTCGCCGAGGCGTTCGGGCCGCTCGCCAAGACGCTGGCCGAGCAGGAGCAGACCATCGTCGACGAGCTGATCGCCGTCCAGGGCAAGCCGGCCGACATCGGTGGCTACTACCAGCCCGACCCGGCGAAGGCGGAGGCCGTCATGCGTCCGTCGGCCACCTTCAACAAGGCCATCGCGACCCTGGGCTGATCCCCGGCCGCGCACCTCACACCCGACCGCCCCGGCAGGCACTCCGCCCGCCGGGGCGGTCGTGCGTGCGGGCGTCGTGAGACCTCTCCCGGAGTGCTCGTATCCTCGGCGCATGACGCCAGGCACCACCGGGGACGGCCCGGACCACGTCACGCTCCGCCAGATCCTGGCCTACGACGAGGAAGGCGTCCTGCGCCTGCTGCTCGCCCCCGCCGGGGAGGACGTCGAGGTCAAGGGCGTGATCATCGGCGACGAAGGGGCCGCCCGCCCGCACGACGGGCGGATCGTGCTGGCCGCGGGACTCGCCCCGGACCTGCCGGACGCCCCCGCAGCCGTGCGGGAGGCCGCCCGTCGGGGTGCGGCGGCGGTCGTGCTGCGGGAGTTCGAGGGGGTGCCCGTACCGGCGGCGGCCCTGGCCGCGGCCGAGGAGTGCGGGATCGCGCTGCTCGCCCGCGCGGAATGGGCGGACTGGGGCGACACCATCGCCCTGCTGCGGTCCGCGACCGCCTTCGCGTCCGTCGGCCGCGGCGATCTCATGGCGGACTCGGCCGCCGGCGGGGGACTCGCGGCTCTCGCCACGGCCACCGCCCGGTACTGCCGGGGCTCGATCACCGTCGAGGACACCCAGTTCCGTGTGCTCGCCCACTCCGCGACGGGCCCCGACGCGGACGGGGTGCGCCGGTCGACGATCCTGGGCGGCCGGGTCCCCGACTGGCGTGTCGCCGAGCTGCGCCGCAGTGGGCTGCTGCGCGCGCTGTGGACCTCGCAGGACGTCATCCACCGGCCGGCCGATGGTGACAGCCCTGAACGCCTCATCGTCGCGGTGCGCAGCGGCGGCGAGATGCTGGGTTCCCTGTGGGCTGCGGCCGACGGGCAGCGGCTCTCGTCCGACGCGGCGCAGGTGCTGCGCCGCGCCGCCTCGCTCGCGGTGCCCCATCTGCTGCGGCACCGGCTGCGTGAGAGCGGCACCGTGCGGCGGGAGGCGCACGCCCTGCGCGGACTGCTGCACGGAAACGGTGACCGCCGGGCGCACCTGTGGTCCCTCGGCCTGCCGCCCGGCCGTTCCTGCGCCGTCGTCGTCGCCGTACAGAACGCCCCGGACGGCACGGGATCCGACCGGACTCTGGAGGCGCTCGCGGTCCAGGCCACAGCGTCCCGTTCGACGGCCCGGGTGCTGCGTGAACAGGACCAGGTCGCCGTGCTGCTTCCCGTGAGCGACGGTGGCGACCCGCGCGAGGCCCTCGTCCTGGCCCGGGAGCTCGACGGACTGGCGGCCGGCATCCCCGACGCCGCGCCCGTCTGGATCGGTGCGGGGCAGACCGTCGCGTCGGGGCTGGAGGCATCGCTCTCGTACGGGAAGGCCCTGCTGGTCGTGCGCGCACTCCGCGACCGGGAGGCCAGGGGGCGCGACCCGCGCCCCGTCCGGCACGCCGGACCCGGTGACGTGGGGCCGACCATCGAAGCCCTGCACATGCTCGACGCGGTGCGCCCCGTGTGGGAGTCGGGGACCGGCCCCGTGCAAGAGCTGATCCGTGCGGACCTCGCGGCAGGCGGCGACCTGGTGCGTTCCCTCGCGGCCTACCTCGAGACCGCCGGGGACATCCCGCTGGCCGCGCGGCGTCTGGTCCTGCACCCGAACACTCTCCGGTACCGGCTGCGCCGGGCCCGTGAACGTTTCGACATCGACCTCGACGACCCCGACACCCGGCTGGTCCTGGCTCTGGCGGTGCGTCTGACCGAGGTGATGTGAGGGGATTTCACCCGGTGTTCGTCCGATCGGCCAAAACATCGGCCGCGCTTTGTCCCCGACGACGAAGACGGGCGGGGGGTGCGGAGACCAATCTTTCTGCATCCCTCCACGCCGTCAGCGAACCTGTGGCACAGCCCCATCAGAAAGTCCCCCCGTGACATCTGCCAGCGACATCTCCCAGGAACCGGCCGGTCCCGCCGCCCTCACCCCGGCACAGCGCGTCTCCGCCGTGATGCGTCGTGCCGTCGCCACCGGACTCGTCGGAGAGGAACAGCCGGTCGCCGGGTTCCTCGACGCGGACGGGATCCGGGCCTCGGCCGAGAGCCTCGACGCCGCGTTCGCCCACGCACCCGACGTCCTCCACACCTTCGCCGTCAAGGCGGCCTCCCTGGTGCCGGTCCTCCGGCTGCTCGCCGGACTCGGCATGGGCTGCGAGGTGGCGAGCCCGGGCGAGCTGCGCATCGCGCTCGACGCCGGGGTCCCGCCCTCGCGGATCGTCCTCGACTCGCCCGCCAAGACCCGGCAGGAGATCAGCGAGGCCCTCGCCCTGGGCGTGGCGGTGAACGCCGACAACCTCGACGAGCTGCACCGCATCGAGGAACTCCGGTCCGAGGGCAGCACGTCGGTCGTCGGGCTGCGCGTCAATCCCCAGGTCGGCGGCGGCTCCATCGGAGCGATGAGCACCGCCACCGCGACCTCGAAGTTCGGCGTGGCGCTCCGCGATCCCGGCGCGCGCGACCGCGTGGTGCGGGCCTTCGCCGAGCGCCCGTGGCTCACCCGGCTCCACGCGCACGTCGGTTCGCAGGGATGCCCGCTGGAACTCATCGCGGAGGGCGTCGCGGAGACGTACCGGCTGGCCGAGGAGATCAACCGGACGCTGGGCATCCGGCAGATCACGAGCCTCGACATCGGCGGCGGACTGCCCGTCAACTTCGACGACGACGAGACACGGCCGACCTTCGCCGAGTACACCCGCGCGCTCGGCTCGGCCGTCCCCGGACTCTTCGACGGCCGCTACGCGCTCGTCACGGAGTTCGGCCGCTCACTGCTCGCCAAGAACGGGTTCATCGGCGCACGCGTCGAGTACACCAAGGACGCCGGCGGCCGGCGCATCGCCGTCACCCACGCGGGAGCGCAGACAGCCACGCGCACCGTCCTGATGCCCGACGCCTGGCCCCTGCGGGTCGGCGCCTTCGACGCCGACGGCAACCCGCGGACCGGCGCCCCGCTGTGCCAGGACATCGCGGGACCTTGCTGCTTCGCCGGTGATGTCGTCGCCCACGGCCGGGAACTCCCGGAGCTGCGGGAAGGCGACTTCGTCGTCCTGTACGACACCGGCGCCTACTACTTCTCGACGCACTGGGCCTACAACAGCCTGCCGCGACCCGCCGTCCACGGCTTCACGGCGGACCGGTCCGGCAGCGTGCGGCTGGCCACGGTCCGTGCCGCCCAGACGCTCGACGAGATCGCGGCGGAGAGCGGCCTCGCCCACGCCGGCGCCCTGGTCTCCCTCCGCGGCCCGGCCGGGGTCTGAGCACCCGGCACCTCCTGTGCCGGGGTCCCGAGCTCCCCGGCCTCTCCTGTGCCGGGGTCCCCAGCACCACCTGTGCCGGGGTTCCGAGGACCAGCACCTCCTGTGCCGGGGTTCCGAGGTCCCGGCGCCACCGCCACCGGCGCTCGTCTCCCGCAGCCGCCGCCCCTCCCCGCCCGCCGAAGGACTCCCCATGACCCCGTCCGTCACCGCCGGACCCGCGGCCGGCAAGGCCCCCGCCCCGCCGTCGCCGCTCCGGCGGGCCCTGCCGTGGGCGGCCGCCGCCGTGGCACTCGCCGCCGGCCTGGTCGCCGGGCTGCTCAGCGCGGCCCCCACGATGTGGGGACTGCTGCCCATCGCCCTGTACGCCGTCCTCTCGCTGACCGGCATGAACCTCCTGGCCGTCACGGCGATCGCCGTGGCCGGCGCCGTACTCGTCGCGCTGCCCCCGCTCGGCGACACCGTCGAGGTCCTGAGCGCCTCCGTCACCGACCCGGTGACCGTCATCGGCCTGATCATCGTGCTCGGTGCGGCGGTCGGTGAAGTGCTTCGGGTCACCGGCGTCGCCGACTCCCTCGTCCGAGGCATCCTCCGTGTCGCGGAGGGCCACGGCAGGATCGCCCTCATGTACGGGATGCTGTGCGCCTGCCTCGTGCTCGTCGCCGGGCTCGGCACCCTCGCCGGAGCTCTCGCCATCGCAGCGCCCCTGCTCGTCCCCGTCGCCGCGCGGGCCGGCTTCACAAGGTCGGCGACCGCCGCGACCATGTTCCTCGGCGGCTGCGCGGGCCTCGCGCTGGCGCCCTTCGCAGGGTCCAACATCGCGATCATGAAGACGGCCGACACCGGCTACCTGACCTACGTCATGGTCGGCGCGGGGCCGCTGGCCGTGCTGTCGCTGCTTCTCGCCGCGGTGGTCGTGCCGTGGGTCCAGCGGCGCAGCGCGGCCCAGGACGACTTCTACCGGCCGGACGAAGTCACCGAGGACGGCGACGCGGACGGTCCTGCCGACGAGGCGGCGGCGGCCCGCACCCGCCACGCCACCTGGGCCTTCGTCACCGTCCTCGCGCTCACCGTGCTCTACGCGGCGCTGACCGAGGCGGGCACGACGTTTCCCCTGATAGCCCTGCCCCTGATGGCCCTCTGCACCGCGGCCGCCGCCCGGCTCTCGCCGTTGCGTGCCCTGAAGGCGTTCCTGACCGGGGCCCGCGGCATGCTGCCGATGCTCCTGCTGTTCTGGCTGCTCTCCGCCCTCTTCGGTTTCATCGACCTGGTCCAGCCGTACGACGTCGTGCTGGAGACGTACGGACCGGGCCTGCGCGGTATGTCGGCGCTGCCCTTCGCCCTTGCCGTGGCCGCGCTCGGCTGGGTCGGCGTCCCGGGCGCGACAGCCGCCCAGGTGGTGCTCATCGGGCAGGTGTTCGGCCCCCTCGGGAGCGAACTCGGGATCGGTCCCGCGGCCTGGGTGGTCATCCTGCTCTGGGCCTCCAAGGCGGACACGTACGGACCGCTGCCCAACGCCAACATGGTCGGAGCCATGGGGCTGGCCCGTGCGAACCGGCTGCCGTACCTCCTCAGCACCGGTTGGGCCCTGCTGATCCCCGCGTGCGCGCTCTACACGATCGTGCTCACGCTGCTGCTGTGAACCGCGGCCGCGCCACCGGCCCCGCCCGGGCGCACCCTCCGCATCTCCGCACCTCCGCACGGAAGAACGTCGCGAAAGAGAGAGAACCGATGACCCGTCAGAACGCCCCGTACGACCTGCTGATCACCGGGGGATCCCTGCTGGACGGCACAGGGGCGGCGCCGCGGTACGCCGACATCGGGGTGCGCGGGGGCCGTATCGTCCACGTCGGCGCACCGGATCCGGAGGCCCGCGCGGCAGAGGTGCTCGACGCCTCGGGGCTCACGGTCACGCCCGGCTTCATCGACCTGCACTCCCACGCCGACTTCTCCGTACTCGCCTTCCCGGAAGCCGAAGCATGTCTGCGGCAGGGTGTGACCACGGTGGTGACGGGCAACTGCGGGCTCTCGCCCTTCCCGCTGGCACCCGAACAGGAACCGGCCGTGGGCGGGCCCGGCACCCTGGCCGGGGCGCAGTGGCGGGACCTGGACGGATTCGCCGAAGCCGTCGACACCGCGGCGCCGGCACTCAACGTCGCGCCGCTCGTCGGCCACGGCGCCCTGCGCGCCGCCGTCATGGGGGACGCTCGCACCGCCGCGGGCCCCGCGGAACTCGACGCGATGCGCGCCCTCCTGTCCACCGCGGCGGCGCAGGGTGCGTTCGGGATGTCCACAGGGCTGATCTACGCTCCGGGCTCCTTCGCGGAGACCGACGAGATCATCGCCCTCGCCACCGAAGCGGCCCGGCGAGGCCTGCTCTACGCCACCCACATGCGCGACGAGGGCGACCGCGTTCTCGAGGCCGTGGAGGAGGCCCTGCTCGTCGCCCGGGAGACGGGCGTACGCCTGCAGATCTCGCACCTCAAGGCGATGGGACCGGCCAACCACGGCAAGGTGGACAAGGCGCTCGCCCTGATCGGGTCGGCGGTCGCCGAGGGCGTCGACGTGGCGTGCGACGTCTACCCCTACACCGCTTCCTCGACCCGGCTGACGTCCCGGCTCCCCGACTGGGCCATGGACGGGGGCCCGGCAGGACTCCTGGAACGCCTCGCCGATCCGGAGACGCGCGCCCGGATCCTCGACGACCTGCGCCCCGCCGTCGGACGCACCTTCCTGCCCGAGGGCGTCGTCATCGCCATGCTCGGCGCCGGCCGTTACGCGGACCGGGTCGGCGACAGCATCGCCGACATCGCGCGCGACGAGGCGGTGGAACCCGCTGCCGCGGTGCTGAACGTGCTGGCAGCGCACCAGGGCGAGGTCATGATCGTCAACCACGCGATGGCGGACGCCGACGTGGACACCGTGCTGCGCTACCCCGGCAGCGCGGTCGCCAGCGACGGCTGGGTGCTGCACGCGCCCGGGGAGGGCCACCCGCACCCGCGGAACTTCGGCACGTTCGCCCGGGTGATCGGGCACTACGTCCGCGGGAGCGGGGTGCTGGGACTCGCCGACGCCGTACGCAAGATGACGTCCCTGCCGGCCTCCCGGCTGCCTCTGCCCGACCGCGGGACCGTGGCCGTCGGGCAGGTGGCCGATCTCGCCGTCCTGGACCCGGGCACGGTGACCGACCCGGCGACGTACGCGGAGCCGTGGCAGTACGCCGAGGGGATGCGGCACGTCCTGGTGGCGGGCGAAATCGTCCTGCGCGACGGAGCGATGACCGGCGTACGCCCCGGCCGCCTCCTGCGACGCGTCCCCGCCGAGGCCTGAGGAGGCGCGGCCTCCTCCCCGGCGCGGGGGGAGGCCGCCTCGCGGCCGGTGCTACGGCACCCGCGCGGTCCACTCCTCGGTGGCGAACTTCGTCTGCACCAGCTCCTCCGCCCGGGCCAGCTCCTCCGTCGCGACTTCGCCGATGGTCAGCCCGTAGCGGTTACGGAAGGAGGCGATCATGTTCTCGATCACCTGCTCGCGGGCGAGGCCGGTCTGGCGGCGGAGCGGGTCGACGCGCTTCCTGGCGCTCCTGGTGCCCTTGTCGGACATCTTCTCCTTGCCGATGCGGAGGACCTCCAGCATCTTGTCGACGTCGATGTCGTACGACATGGTCACGTGATGCAGGACGGCTCCAGGACCGCCGTCAGGGCCGACCATCCGCTTCTGGGCGGCACCGGCGATCTTGCCGGCGTCGGTGGCGATGTCGTTGAGGGGCTGGTACCAGGCCTTGATGCCCATGTCGCCGAGCGCGCCCAGGACCCAGTCGTCGAGGTAGGCGTAACTGTCGGCGAAGGAGAGGCCCGACACCAGCGACTCCGGCACGGACAGTGAGTAGGTGATCGTACTCATGGGCTCCACGAACATGGCCCCGCCACCGGAAATGCGGCGTACCACGGTCATCCCGTGCTTCGCCGCCCCTCTCGGGTCCACCTCGTTGCGCAGCGACTGGAAGCTGCCGATGACCACAGCGGGCGAGGCCCATTCCCAGACCCGCAACGTGGGTGCCCGTCGTCCGGCGGCCACCTCGGCGGTGAGGACCTCGTCCAGCGCCATGTGCAGGGCCGGGGCCTGCGGTCCCGTGTGAACCAGCTGCCAGTCGTGGTCGCTCCACTCGGTCGCGTGGGCCAAGGCGCGCCGAACGGCGATGCCGACGCCCTCCGCGGTCAGCCCGAGCATGACGGTCGACTCGGGCAGTGCCGCCGTGATCCGGGCGGCCAGGCCTGCGGCGTCCGTCGAAGAAGGGGCGCCTTCCAGGGCTCTGTCGATCGAGATGATCGCCTCGTCGGGCTCCAGGAAGAAGTCCCCGGCGACGCGCACGTTGCGCAGTACGCCTTCCTCGACGTCCAGATCCACGACGACAAGCTTGCCGCCGGGCACCTTGTACTCGCCATGCACGGCTTCGTTCCCTTCCAGTGCACGGCGTGGATCGTGAGCCTGTTGCTCCGACATCCGGATAAACGTGCACACACTTCACTTCGGACTTTAATGCTCGCTCGCGACGAACGGCTACCGGCCTCTTGCCGGGAAGTCGCACGGACTGCTCTTGTGTACCCGCAGGCCAAGGGCACGGGCGGTGGGCTCGGGTGACGGGCACGGCGTTCACGGGAGTGGTACCGGAATGAGCTCAGCGGCAGAACAGGGACAGGACGCCCGGGGTACGCGCTCGGAGCGCCTGCCCGAAGGGCTGGCCGACGCCATACGCGCGACGGCCGAGGAGATCGCGGAGCTGTTGCGCGGCGCCCCCGGCACCGGCGCCCCGGTGCCGGGTCTGGTGTGGACGGTGGGGGAGGTGGCCGCGCACCTGGCGCAGGCCAACGAGCTGATGGCAGAGGTGGCGGCAGGCCGGCCCCACCGTCACGGCGACGGCACCCCGCAGGGCATCGCCGCAGCCAACGAGCAGGCTCTCGCCGCATTCGGCGAGCGGCAGGCCGAACCGCTGGCCGCGATGATCGTGACGCAGGCCGACGCGTACCTGGACGCGGTGGCCGAGCACCCCGCGGACGAGACGCTGATGACGCCGCTGGGTCCGATGGACCGGGTGGTCCTCGGCTCGTACCTCCTGACTCACATGCTCGGCCACGGCTACGACCTGGCCCGCGCACTGAAGCGTCCGCACATGGTCGACCGGGCCCGGGTCGCGCTGGCGCTCCCGTTCATGGTCCAGGCCATGCCACGGGTGACCGACGCAGCGGCCACGGCAGGGCTGAACGCCCGCTACGTGGTCCGGCTGTGGGGCGGCGGCCGATTCGGGGTGACGTTCACCGACGGTACGGCGACCGTGGGCCACGAGCTTCCGGACCGCCCGGACTGCACGATCTCCATCGAGCCGGTCACGTTCCTGCTCATGGCGCTCGGCCGCTGCTCGCCGGTGGGTGCCATGGCCAGGGGGCGGGTCCTCGCGTGGGGCCGCAAGCCGTGGATGGGGCCGCGGTTCCCGGAGTACTTCAAGGCTCCGTGAGGAGGGGGGCGGGCCCGGGCCCGGGGCCGCTGACCGCGCTCGCGGCACGCGGCCGTCGCGCGTAGCCGGCCCCGCGACCGGCCGGCGGTGCGACCGGCCGGCGGTGCGACCGGCCGGCGGTGCGGAGTGAGCGGCTCCGCTTTGGTATACGACCGAGGGGCGGGTCGGAACTCTCGGCGGCGGACCCGCGGAAGCCGTGCGCCCCTCTGTGGCGCGGCCACCCCGACGTCGTCGCCCGGCCGAGGGTGCTCCGTTATCCGATCGTCAGGTAAATCCTGTCCGCTATGTGGGCGCAGCTCTTGCCTTGCGGACTGTATGCGAAATACGGTCTGCGATATTCCTTGATCACCCCCTGGCGGGAGGTAGGCCCCCGTGCGCCGAAAAGCGGTTGCCCTGGTGGCGGTTGCGTTGGTGTCCCTCACCTCGGGCTGTGCGTCGTTGCAGTCCTCGGCGACCGAAGTCGGTGGTGTGCGCATGACCGATGACCGGTCCGTACGCGACGGCGGGACACTCACTGTCGCTCTCAATTCAGACCCGGACAAACTGGACCCCACACTCGCGCAGACCCTCGTAGGCCGCACGGTCTTCGCAGGCATGTGCGAGAAGCTCTACGACATCGACGAGGACGGCACCGTCGTGCCGCAGCTCGCCGCGTCGCTCCCGGTCACCTCGGCCGACGGACGCACGGTCACCTTCCAGGTGCGTCCCGGGGCGAAATTCAGTGACGGGACCCGGCTGGACGCCGAAGCGGTGGTCACCTCACTGCTGCGTCACCGCGATCTCCCCGGATCCGCGCGCGGCACCGAGCTGGCCCCGGTCAGCAAGGCCGAGGCCACCGGACCGCTCACGGTCCGACTGACGCTCGACCACTCCTACGTCCCGCTCACCGGCGTGCTCGCCGACCGGGCCGGGATGGTGCTGTCGCCGACCGCACTGAAGAAGTACGGGAAGAACTTCACCAACCACCCCTCCTGTGTGGGCCCCTTCCGCTTCGTCGAGCGCGTCGGCGGCGACCGGATCGTGCTGAAGAAGGACCCGAACTACTACGACGCCGACCGGGTGCACCTGGACGGCGTGGTCTACAAGCCGATACCCGACGGCAACGTCAGGCTCGCCAACCTGCGCTCCGGCGACCTCCAGGTCGGCGACCAGATGGCCCCCGTCGACGTACAGAGCGCCCTGACCGAGCCGAAGCTCCAGCTGTTCAACTCACCCTCGCTCGGATACCAGGGCATCGGCCTCAACGTCGGCAACGTGAAGGGCCTCGGGCAGAAGCCCGGGAAGATCGACACCCCGATCGCCCGGGACGTCCGCGTCCGCGAGGCCTTCGAGCTGGCCATCGACCGCGACCTGCTCAACAAGGTCGTCTTCCAGGGCATGTACGAGCCGGCCTGCGGCCCCATCTCCCCGCAGTCCGCCATCGCCCCCGGCGTCGAGCCCGAGGACTGCCCCCGGCGTGATGTGGACCGGGCGAAGGAGCTCCTGAAGGAGGCCGGGGTGAAGACCCCGGTGAAGATCGAACTGAAGACGTCCACCACCCCGGAGCAGGGGCGCGTCGGACAGGTCCTCCAGGCCATGGTCAAGGAGGCGGGCTTCGAGCTCTCGCTGCGCCCCACCGAGTACGCCACCATGCTCGCGGAGACCGACGCCGGCGACTACGACGTCTTCACCAGCGGCTGGTCCGGCCGGCTCGACCCGGACGGCAACGTCTCCAACTTCCTCAAGACCGCGGGCGCCATGAACGCCTACGGTCTCGGCGACCCGGAGATCGACAAGCTCATAGCCGAGGGCCGCAGCGTCGCGGACCCCGCGCGGCGCACCGAGATCTACGGCGAGCTCACCCGGCGCGTCCAGGACGCCCACGCGCTGATCTACCTCTACCGGCAGAAGAACTACGTCGTCGCCGGCAAGGACGTCGCGGGCCTCCACGTCTACGGCGACGGACTGATCCGGGTCAAGAATGCGGGGTACACCCGATGACGAAATACCTGCTGACGCGCCTGCGTCAGTCCCTCATCACGCTCTTCCTCGTCAGCATCGTCGTCTTCGCCGGCATCCGGGCCCTGCCCGGCGACCCGGCGCTCGCGCTGGCCGGTGAGGAGCGCAGCCCCGAGGCACTCGCCGCCATCCGCGAGAGCTACGGCCTGAACGACAACGTCGTCATCCAGTACGGGCGTTTCATCGGGCACGCCCTGACCGGCGACCTCGGCACCTCCTCCCGTACCGGCCTCCCCGTCGCCGACGCGATCGCTCAGGCCCTGCCCGTCACGCTGGAACTGGCCGCGCTCTCCCTGCTCCTGGCGATCGTGGTCGGCATCGGTGCCGGCGTGGTCGCCGCGGTGCGGCGCGGGAAGCCGGAGGAGTGGCTCGCCAACGCCATCGCGCTGATCGGGCTCTCCATCCCGACCTTCTGGCTCGGCATCGTCCTCGTCCTCGGATTCGCCATCGCCATCCCGGTGTTCGCCGCCTCCGGTTACGTACCCTTCGGCACCGATCCCATCGACAACCTGCGCCGCATGGTGCTGCCCGCGATCGTGCTCGGCTCCGGCCTCGCCGCGGTCGTGATGCGGCAGACCCGGGCCGCGATGCTCGACTCGCTCTCCGCCGACTACGTCCGGACCGCCCGTGCCAAGGGGCTGTCCCGGGGCTCCGTCGTCGGCGGGCACGCACTGCGCAACTCGCTGGTCACGGTGGTGACCGTGCTCGGTCTCCAGCTCGGACACCTGATCTCCGGAGCCGTCGTCACCGAGCAGATCTTCGTACTCCCCGGCTTCGGCAAGCTCACCATCGACGCCGTCTTCACCCGCGACTACGCCACTCTCCAGGCCGTGGTGCTCTGCACCTCCGCCGCGTACATCCTCATCAACCTGCTGGTCGACGTGGTCTATTCGGTCATCGACCCGCGCATCCGGCTCGGAGGTGCCCGGTGACCACCGCGACCACAGCGCTCCCCACCCCGTCAGAAGCGGGCCGCCGGAAGTCCGGCGGCGGCAAACTGCGCGCCCTGCGCAGGAACCGGCTCGCGCTCACCGGCGCGGTCATCGCCGCCGTCTTCATCCTGGCCGCTCTGTTCGCCCCGCTCATCGCCCCGTACGACCCGTCGCAGCCGGACTTCCAGAACGTGCTGGCCGAACCCGGCGCCGCGCACTGGCTCGGCACGGACGACCTCGGCCGCGACCAGCTCTCCCGCATCGTCCACGGCGCCCGCGCGTCCATGCAGGTCGGCCTCGTCGCCGTCGTGCTGGCCTTCGTGGTCGGCGTGCCACTGGGGCTGCTCGCCGGGTACTACGGCCGGTTCGCGGACACCGCAGTGTCCCGCCTCACCGACACCATGCTGGCGTTCCCGTTCCTGGTGCTGGCCGTCGGACTCGCCGCGATCCTCGGCCCGTCGCTCACCAACGCGACCATCGCCATCGGCATCTCGCAGATCCCCGCCGTCATCCGGATCACCCGGGCCGAGACCCTGCGGCTCAAGCACGCCGACTACGTCGCCGCGGCCGTCGCCAACGGGGGCGGCGACGGCAACGTCCTCTTCCGGCACATCCTTCCCAACGCCACCTCCGCCCTGATCGTCCAGGCGACCGTGGGCATCCCCGCCGCGATCATCGGCGAGGCCCTGCTGAGCTTCCTCGGCCTCGGCGTCCAGCCGCCGGACCCCTCGCTCGGCGTGATGCTCTCCGGCGCCCAGTCCTTCCTGGCGCCCGCACCCTGGCTGGCCGTCTTCCCCGGCCTCGCGATCGTCGCGGCGACGCTGGCCTTCAACCTGCTCGGCGACGGGCTGCGCGACGTCCTGGACCCCCGAGGAGGGACCCGATGACCGAGACCGTTCTCGAACCCGCACGGACGGCAGCGGCCGAGTCCGTGCTGAGCGTGCGCGACCTGTCGGTCTCCTTCCACTCCGACACCCGCACCGTGCACGCCGTCGACGGGGTCTCCTACGACCTGGCGCCCGGCGAAGTCCTCGCGGTGGTGGGGGAGTCGGGCTGCGGGAAGTCCGTCACCTCGATGGCGGCCATGGGCCTCCTCCCGCCGACCGCCCGGGTCGGCGGCTCGATCAGGCTCGGCGGGCGCGAACTGGTCGGCGCCTCGGAGAAGGAGCTCCAAAAGGTCCGCGGCAAGGACATCGCGATGATCTTCCAGGAGCCGATGACCTCGCTGAACCCGGTCCTCACCATCGGCCGGCAGATCGGCGAAGTGCTGCGCAGGCACCAGGGGCTGAGCCGGAAGGAGGCCAGGGCTCGTGCCGTGGAGCTCCTCGAACTCGTCGGGATCCCGGCACCGGCACGCCGGATCGACGAGTACCCGCACCAGCTCTCCGGCGGCATGCGGCAGCGCGTCATGATCGCCATCGCGGTGGCCTGCGACCCGGCAGTCCTCATCGCCGACGAACCGACGACCGCCCTGGACGTCACCGTGCAGGCGGGCATCCTCGAAGTCCTCCAGTCCCTGCGCGAGCGCCTCGGCACCGCCATCGTCCTGGTCACCCACGACCTCGGCGTCGTCGCCGACGCGGCCGACCGGGTGCTCGTGATGTACGCCGGCCGAGCCGTCGAACAGGCCCCGGTGCACGACCTGTTCGCCTCCGGCCGCCACCCCTACACCCGTGGTCTGCTCGGCGCCGTGCTGCGGCCCGGCGGTGAGGGAAAGCGGCGGCTGCCCGAGATCCCGGGCCTCGTCCCCAGCCTGGACAGCCAGCCCGACGCCTGCACCTTCGCGCCGCGCTGCTCACGCGCCGACGACACCTGCACGGGCAGCAGGCCCGGCCTCCGGGCCATCGACCGGCAGGCCGGAGCGGACGCGTCGCACCGGGCCGCCTGCTGGCACCCGTACGCGGACGGCGAGGCGGCGGGCAGCGGTGAGGCGACACCGGTCGCAGCCGTCCCCGAAACTCCCGCACGGCCCGCCGACCCAGAAGCGCGACCCGACCAGGAGGCCGGAAAGTGACCACCGCACAGGCCGTCCCCGCCCCGCGTGAGGCCGACGGCGAGCACCCCCCGGTGCTGGAGATCAGCGGCATGGAGCGGCACTTCGGTGCCTCCGGCGGGGGCACCGTCCGTGCCGTCGACGGTGTCTCGATCACCATCGGCCGCGGCGAGGTCGTCGGCCTCGTCGGCGAGTCGGGCAGCGGCAAGTCGACCGTCGGCCGGTGCGCCGTACGCCTCGACGAACCCACCGCCGGCACCGTCCACATCAACGGCACCGACGTCAGTCACCTCTCCCGCCGTGCGCTGCGCCCCCTGCGCAAGGACTTCCACCTGGTCTTCCAGGACCCCTCGTCCTCGCTCGACCCCCGGATGACCGTCGGCCAGATCATCGCCGAGCCCATCCGGCTGCACCGCCGGGACCGCCGACCGAACAGAGCGGCCGTGCGGGAGCGGGTCGAGCAGCTGCTCGGCCAGGTCGGCCTGCGTCCCGAGCACGCCGACCGGCACCCCCACGAGCTGTCCGGCGGACAGCGCCAGCGCATCTCGATCGCCCGGGCCCTGTCCTGCGACCCCGATCTGGTCGTCGCCGACGAACCCACCTCGGCGCTCGACGTCTCGGTCCAGGCGTCCGTACTCAACCTCCTGGCCGACCTCCAGCGGGACCGCGGCTTCGGCTGCCTGTTCATCACCCACGACCTGGCAGCCGTCGAATACCTCGCCGACCGGATCGCCGTGATGTATCTCGGGCAGATCGTCGAACAGGCGCCGACCGCCGAGCTGTTCGCCGCTCCCAAGCACCCCTACACCCAGGCACTGCTCTCCGCCGCCCCGGTACCCGACCCCGTGGCCCAGCGCTCCCGCGAGCGCATCGTGCTGCACGGCGAACTGCCGAGCCCGCTCGACCCTCCGCCCGGCTGCCGCTTCAACACCCGCTGCCCGCTCGCCGTCGAACGGTGCCGTACCGAGGTCCCAGCCCTGCGCGAGATCCCCGGCGGCCGGCAGGTCTCCTGCCACCTCGTCGGCGACGACGGCACCGCCCCGGACGCGGCCGCCTGACCTCCCCGCCCGGGGCCCCTCCCGGGTACGTACGATCCGCGAAGCACCACAGAACCCGCACGCCGCAGCAAGGAGCCGCACCCGTGTTCACCACCCGCCCCACCCTCCAGGGCACCTTCGGCATGGTGTCCTCCACCCACTGGCTCGCCTCGCAGTCGGCGATGGCTGTCCTGGAGGACGGCGGCAACGCCTACGACGCGGCCGTCGCCGCAGGGTTCGTCCTGCACGTCGTCGAACCGCACCTCAACGGCCCGGCCGGCGAGGTCCCCATGATCCTCGCGCCGAAGGACGGCGACGTACAGGTGCTGTGCGGCCAGGGCCCCGCCCCCGCGGGCGCGTCGGCCGCGCACTACCGCTCGCTCGGCCTGGACCTGGTCCCCGGCACCGGGCCGCTCGCCGCCGCAGTGCCGGGCGCCTTCGACGCCTGGATGCTGCTGCTGCGCGACCACGGGACCAAGACCCTCGCCGAGGTCCTGCGTTACGCGATCGGATACGCCGAGGACGGCCACGCCCCCGTCGAGCGCGTCGGCCAGACCGTGGAGACCGTCCGCGAACTCTTCGAGACCGAGTGGCCGACCTCCGCCGAGGTCTACCTCCCCGGCGGGAAGGCGCCCGAGCCCGGCAAGCTGTTCCGCAACCCGGCCCTCGCCGCCACCTGGCGCCGTGTGACCGCCGAGGCGGAGGAGAAGGGCGGCGAGGACCGCATCGCGCAGATCGACGCCGCCCGCGCGGTCTGGCGCACGGGCTTCATAGCCGAGGCGCTGGTCCGCCAGGCCGGCGTCCCCACCATGGACACCAGCGGAACCCGCCACACCGGCACCCTCACCGCCGACGACCTGGCGGGCTGGTCCGCGACGTACGAGGCGCCCGCCACGTACGACTGGAACGGCTGGACGCTCGCCAAGGCAGCCGGCTGGAGCCAGGGCCCCGCCTTCCTCCAGCAGCTCGCCCTCCTCCCGGCCGAGCTCCCGGCCTACGGCTCCGCCGACTACGTGCACCTGCTCATCGAGGGCTGCAAGCTCGCGATGGCCGACCGCGAGGCCTGGTACGGCGACGCCACCGACGTACCGCTCGACACGCTGCTCTCCGCGCCCTACAACGACGAGCGCCGCGCCCTGGTCAAGGACACCGCGTCCCTGGAACTGCGCCCCGGCAGCCCCGGGGGCCGCAGCCCGGTCCTCAGTGCGCATGCCCACGCCGTAGCCTCCGGCGGGTCCGGTTTCGACGCCATGGGCATATCGGTGGCCGGAGCGGGCGAGCCGACGGTGGCCAAGGACGGTGCGACCCGCGGGGACACCTGCCACCTCGACATCGTCGACCGCTGGGGGAACATGGTCGCCGCCACACCCAGCGGCGGCTGGCTCCAGTCCAACCCCGTCGTGCCCGAGCTGGGCTTCCCGCTCGGCACCCGGCTGCAGATGGCCTGGCTCGACGAGGGCCTGCCGAACACTCTGACCCCCGGCCGCCGCCCGCGCACCACACTGACCCCGTCCCTCGCCCTGCGCGACGGAGTCCCCGTCATGGCGTTCGGCACACCCGGCGGTGACCAGCAGGACCAGTGGCAGCTGCACTTCTTCCTCGCCGTGGCGCTGCGCGCCCGGGTCCGTGGCGGCCTCGACCTCCAGGGCGCCATCGACGCCCCGAACTGGCACAACGACAGCTTCCCCGGCTCCTTCTTCCCACGCGGGATGCGCCCCGGCAGCGTCACCGTCGAGGAGGGCATGGACCCGGAGGTCATCGCGGAACTGCGCGGTCGCGGCCATGACGTCACGGTCGGCGACCCGTGGTCCGAGGGACGCATGTGCGCCGTCGCCAGGGACCCGGAGACCGGCGTCCTGTCCGCCGCCGCCAACCCCCGCGGGATGCAGGGGTACGCGGTCGGCCGCTGACCACCTGCCCGGGGTGGCCCCGGCGGACCGTGCTTAGCTGGAGTCATGATCGATGACTTTCTGTACGGGACCGCCGGGCACGCCGGGCCGACGGCCGAGGTGGAGGCGGCGGTCCGGGCAGCGGCCGCCGCCGAGATCATGCCGCGCTACCGGCAGCTGGCGGCACACGAGATCGTCGAGAAGAGCGGCCCGCACGACCTGGTCACCGCCGCGGACCGGCTTGCCGAGGAGCACCTCACCGCGTCCCTGACCCGGCTGCTGCCCGGTTCGGTCGTCGTCGGCGAGGAGGCCGTCCACGCCGACCCCGCCGTCTACGACGCGCTCGGCGGCGACGCACCCGTGTGGATCGTCGACCCGGTCGACGGCACCCGGCAGTTCGTCCACGGCGAACCCGGCTTCTGCACCCTGGTGGCCCTCGCTGTGCACGGAGAGGTGTACGCCTCCTGGACCTACGCCCCCGTTCTCGACGAGATGGCCGTCGCCGTGCGGGGCCGTGGTGCCACACTCAACGGCACGACCCTGCACAGCGGGTCGCCCGCGCCCGGCGCGGTGCTCAAGGTGGCCATGTCCCACCCGGACTACACCTCCGACGCCCAGAAGCGCGCCCTGCTCGGTCTGCGCACCGAAGGCATCGACGCCCGTGCGTGCGGATCGGCGGGGCTGGAATACCTCGCTGTGGCCTGCGGCGCGCAGGACGCGGTCGCCTTCAACTGGGAGTTCGCCTGGGACCACGCGGCGGGACTGCTCCTCGTCACCGAGGCGGGCGGCGCCCAGTCGACGCTCTCCGGTGTCCCGTACCGCATCACCGGCGGGAACGACCTGCCGTTCACCGCGGCCAGGGACCGGGCGACGGCGGAGCGGATCCTTCAGGCGCTGCGGACCGGCCGGCAGGACTGACCGCACATCGCGGGTCTCGTGCGGGTGTGAGCCTGTCCGCGGGACCTGGCCTCTCCCATGGTCGGTGCAGGTCGGTGGAATGACACGGTCCGGGTCCGAGGACGGTCGACGGCCCACCGCCGAATTCCCAGGTCGCTTCCCGCTGCAGACACCCCTGCGATGCGCCGGCCGCACATGAACAGCACCACCTTCGAGACCACGGCCAGACATGGGGAAGCCCTCCTGAACCCCAGGTCTTGCCTCGAAGATCGTTCTGTTGGAGGCTGAGACATGCAGAATCTGCCGACATTCGTTCTTGTTCATGGAGCCTTCGCGAATTCGTTCTCGTTCGCGCCACTGCAGGCCGAGCTCGCCTTGCTCGGGCACCGCTCGGTCGCGGTCGACCTTCCGGGGCACGGATTCGAGGCGACCTTCCCCGCGACGTACCAGGCTCCCCAGGACCTCGACGCACTTGCCGCGGAACCGGGGAGCATCAAGGGCGTCACGCTCGCCGACAACGCCGCCCGTGTGATCGAAGTCCTCGAACGGGCCAAGCGGAACGGGCCCACCATCCTCGTCGCCCACAGCCGGGGCGGCATCACGACCACCGCCGTCGCCAACGCCCGGCCCGAGCTGATCGACCGGATCGTTTACGTCTCCGCCTGGTGCCCCGTCGATCTGGACGTGAGCGACTACTACGCCCAGCCGGAGATGGCGGACGTCGACGCGGGAGCCTTCGCTGCCACACTCGTCGGGAACCCGGCCGAACTCGGTCTGCTCCGGACCAACTTCCGCACCGCCGACCCGACGGCGCTCGCCGCGTTCAAGCGAGCGTTCGCCGCCGACCTCACCGATGACGAGTTTTTGACCTTCCTGAACACCTTCCAGCCCGACGAGAACCTCGACGCCGGTACGTCCGCCGACCGGGCACAGGCCACGACCTGGGGCCGGATTCCGCGAACCTATGTGCGCCTGGCCGCCGATGCCAGCCTTCCGCCTGCCGTGCAGGACCGCATGATTCGCGAAGCCGACGCGCTCACACCCGACAACCCCTTCGACGTCCGGACACTCGAGGGGAGTCACCTGCGCTGGCTCGTCCACCCCAAGCCCACCGCCGAGCTGCTGGCAGACCTCGCAGCGCGCTGACATTCCACCAGGTGATCGGGGGGTCGCCGCGGGGGCGGTGCCGCAAGTCTTCGCGTCTTCCCTGAGGCCGGGTGGACGAAGGTGCTCCTTCGGCTTCCACGCGTCCTTCCCGGTGGGGGCCTCAGCCCTCGGCACCGGCTGAGGAGTCCCCGTCCAGCACGCCCCGTACCTCGCGCACGACGTCGGCCGCGAGATCCACCGCCGCCGGGTCCAGGCCGCGCAAAGACGCCGACACGCGGTCCGCGAAGTCCGTCGGGGTGTCCGGCAGCGCGGCGGCGGTAGCGAGCGCGCCCTTCTCGTTGAGGCACCAGACGCGGTGATGGGCGTGCAGGGCCTGGGCGAGGATCCCGAAGGCCTTCGAGAGGCAGAGCGCGACATGGAGCGTGTCCCCGGCCGGGGAGGACTTGCGCGCGGACGCCACGGAGAATTCCGCCTCCCAGACCGCACCGGTCAGCGCCCGGCGCAGCGGCTCGGGGTAGGTGTGCGTGGCCTCCTGAAGGGCCGTCAGCTCGCCGCCCGGGTCCTCGAGCACCCGGCCGAGGGCGACCTCTCCCACGTAGCAGGGTGACCAGAAACCCAGCGGGTGGCCGGGCTGGATCCCCACCTCGAAGCGGCCCGCCCGGCAGTCCGACCAGACCGACTCCACCCGGTCCAGATCGCGCAGGATCCAGTCGACGGCGACGCCGTCCACCGTCAGCCACGCCCCGCCGTTCACCCAGGGGCCCCATCCGCCGGGTCCCGCGACGTCGGCCGGCGTCCCCTGGGCCTCGGACGCCAGCGCGGTGAGGGCGGCCAGGTCCGGGGTGCCCCGGTAGTAGACGCCCAGATCCCAGTCGGAATCGGGGCGGTGGGTGCCGCGGGCCCGGCTTCCGCCCAGGGTGACCGCCTCGACACCGGGCAGCCGGGTGAGGCGGGAGGCCATCGCGCTGACTGCGGGGGAGGGTACGCATGCGTTCATCGGGTGGGAGGCTACCCGGGGGTCCGTTGTCGGCGCGCCCGAATATCCTGGGTTCCCTGGCCACCGGCTGACAAAGGAGTCCGAAGGTGCCATCGATGCTGGATGCCGTCGTCGTGGGGGCGGGCCCGAACGGGCTGACGGCCGCGGTCGAGCTGGCCCGCCGCGGCTTCGCCGTGGAGGTGTTCGAGGCCGGGGAGACCGTCGGGGGCGGTGCCCGGACCGAGGAGCTGACCCTTCCCGGCTTCCGCCACGACCCGTGTTCCGCCGTGCACCCGCTGGGCATCGGATCGCCTGCCTTCAAGGCGATGCCGCTCGCCCGGCACGGCCTCGAATGGCTCCAGGCGCCGCTGTCGCTCGCCCACCCCTTCCCCGACGGCTCCGCCGCGGTGCTCACCAGATCCGTCGGGGAGAGCGCCATGTCGCTGGGCGCCGAGGACGCCGGTGCCTACCGCAGGCTGGTCGCACCCTTCACAGGCCACTGGGACACCCTCGCCGAGGACTTCCTGCGCACCCCGTGGGACGGCCTGCCCCGGGATCCGTACCGCTGGGCGCGCTTCGGACTGGACGCGATCCAGCCGGCCACGCTGCTGTCGCGGCGTTTCCGGGGAGAGAAGGCGCGCGCTCTGATCGCGGGCCTCGCCGGGCATGCCATCGCGCCCGCCGGCGGCCTCGCGACCGCAGGGATCGCCCTGCTCTTCGCGCTAGCGGCGCACGAGAACGGCTGGCCGGTGCCCCGCGGCGGCTCACAGGCGATCTCCGACGCCCTCGCCTCCTTCCTGCGTGAGCAGGGCGGCGTCATCCGCACGGGCATCGAGGTCAAACGCCTCGACGAACTCCCACCCGCCCGCGCGTACGTCTTCGACACCTCGCCGACCGCGCTGGCCCGGATCGCGGGTCTCGGCGGTGCCTACGACCACTACCGCTACGGGCCCTCCTGCTTCAAGATCGATTACGCGCTCTCGGGCCCGGTGCCCTGGACGGCCGAGGAGGCCAGGCGTGCCGGCACGGTCCATGTCGGTCCCTCCGCCGCCGAGATCGACGCGGCCCTGCGTGCCGCCGTGGCGGGCCGCGCTCCGAGCGTCCCCTTCCTCATCGCTGCGCAGCCCGGCGTCGTCGACCCGACCCGCGCACCCGAGGGCCGCCATGTCTTCTGGGTGTACGGGCACGTCCCGGCAGGCTGGGAGGGCGACGCCACCGAGGTCATCGAGCGGCAACTGGAGCGGTTCGCCCCCGGGTTCCGGGACCTGGTCCTCGCCCGCGCCGTCGCCGGACCGCCCCAACTCGCGGTACGCAACGCCAATTACGTCGGCGGCGACATCGCCACCGGCGCGTTCGCCGGGCTCCAGACGGTGATCCGGCCCAAGCTCGCCCGCGTGCCGTACGCCACCGCGCATCCCGCGGTCTTCCTCTGCTCGTCGGCCACCCCGCCCGGCCCCGGTGTGCACGGCATGTCGGGACACCACGCGGCGAAGGCGGTATGGCGGCGTCTGAGAGCGGCGTGAGTGGTCAGCCTGTGGGTGCCAGCACCGCCGTACGCCCGCCCAGCACCCGGGAGAAGGTGTCGGTGACCTGGGCGAGGGCCTCGGCCGTACCGGGTGCGACGGTCAGCGTGCCGTCCTCGCCCGAGGTGATGTCCTTGTCGAGCGTGAACCAGCCCGGGACGATGTGCGCCGCACCCATGGAGCTGAGCACCGGGCGCAGCGCGTAGTCGATGGCCAGCACATGGGCCGTGCTGCCGCCGGTGGCCAGCGGCAGCACGGTCTTGCCGGTCAGCGCGTACTGGGGGAGTAGGTCGAGCAGCGTCTTCAACAGCCCCGAGTACGCGGCCTTGTAGACGGGCGTTCCTATGACCACCCCGTCCGCCTCCTCGAACAGCGCGGTGGCCCCGACGACGGCCGGGTGCCGGAAGTCGGCGCCGAGCAGCGCCTCGGCGGGCAGGGTGCGCACGTCCAGCGGCGTCACGTCGTGGCCCTGCTCCCGGAGCCGGTCGTCCAGGTGGCGCAGGAGCCGTGCGGTGCGGGAGGTGGCGGAGGGACTTCCGGAGACGGACAGGATGGTTGCCATTGGGAGGACCTTTCTCTACGGGTCAGAAATACCGGCGGTGCCGGATGAGGCCGGACGCGGCAGCGCTCACCAGGCACTCGAATCGACCGTGACGACCGGCACCAGCTCGTTGCGCAAGGTCTCCAGGAAGGTGACGACCTCCGCGGCCACCGAGCGGTGCTGCATGTCGTTCAGGACGTCGTGGTGGGCGTCCCGCACCACCGACAGGCGGGCACGCGGAAGCGACTTGGCCGTACGGACGAGTGCCTCGCGGTCCGCGAGCGGATCGGCGTCACCGACGAGGAGCAGTGCGGGGACGCCGAGGACGCTGTCGTACGCGGCCGCGAGCAGCGCCTCCGGAACCGCCTCGTCGAGCGCGCCGCGCCGGATCCCGGTGTCCTCGGTGAGCGCCCCCCGATGGGCGGGGCAGGCGGTGCGCACGTCGAGCTCGTCCTCCCAGCCGCCGACGGCGGACGCCCCGCCGCCCGGGATCCCCGCGAGGACGACGGCGTCAGGTCGTCCGGCGGACGGTACGCCGTCCCGGCCGAGGAGCGCCGCCACGGCCACGGCTCCTCTGTCCGACCCCACCAGCACGAGGGGGCGTACGACACCGTCCTGTCCGGCGGCCGAGTCCTGGGCGGCGGCGGCGAGTTGTTCACCGAAGCGGGTCAGTGAGCCCGCGAGGTCACCCTCGTCGAGGTCAGGGGCGTCGACGACACGGACACGGTAGGCGTCGGCGGCCAGTCGCTTGCCGAGCCGGGTGTAGGTCGCCCGGGTCTCGCCGCGGCCGGGCACCACGACGACGGTGCCGCGTGTGCGAAGGCCCTCGGGGGCGTAGTAGTCGTTGTACTCGGTCATCTCAGACTCCTGCGTGTGCGTGTGCGTGCCTGCTCAGGGGATTCGCGGACCGCGTCAGTCGTTCACGAGCTCGCGCTCGGAGGTGTGGCGGTTGGCCGGGAGGGGCAGCCCGAGGTTGCCGCGCAGGGTGTCGGCCTCGTACTCGGTCCGGAACAGGCCGCGCTTCTGCAGGAGCGGCACCACACCGTCCACGAAGCGGTTGAGGTCGTCGTTGTTCCGGAAGGCCAGGTTGATGCCGTCCAGGGTGCCCGCGTCGGACCACCGCTCGATGGTGTCGGCGACGGTCTCCGGGGACCCGACGAACGGCGAGGGGCGGAACGCGTTGACGGACTCGGCGACCTGACGCAGGGAGAGGTTCTCCGCCTTCGCGCGCTCGATGATCTTCCCGGCGCCCGTCCGGCCCCCCTTCTCCGCGAGATGGGCGACGTCCGGGAACGGCGCGTCCAGGTCGTGCACGCTGAAGTCGTACGCGCCGAAGGAGCGGCCCAGGAGTGCGAGGTTGCTCGCGAAGTCGTTGTCCTCCTCGAAGATCTCCCGCTCCCGGCGCCGGGCCTCCTCGTCGGTCGATCCGACGATGGGACCACCGTGGATGAAGACCTTGATGTGCTCGGGGTCACGCCCGTAGGCCGCGGTGCGCTTCTTGATGTCGGCGTAGTACTCCCGCGCCTGCTCCAGCGTGCCGCCCGGTGCGTAGATGCCCTCGGCGACGCGCGCGGCGAGGTCGCGGCCCTCGGCGGAGACCCCCGCCTGGAAGATGACGGGCTGCCCCTGCGGGGAGCGGGAGATGTTGAGCGGCCCGGCGACCTTGAAGTGCTCCCCGACGTGGTCCAGCGCGTGCAGCCTGGACGGGTCGAGGAAGACGTCGCGCGCCACGTCGGCCGGGAAGGCGTCGTCCTCGTAGGAGTCCCACAGACCACGGGCGACCTGCACGAATTCCAGGGCGCGGCCGTACCGCGTCGCGTAGTCGAGGTGTTCGTCGAGCCCGAAGTTCTTCGACGTACCGGTGTCGAAGCTGGTCACCACGTTCCAGCCGGCGCGGCCGCCGCTGATGTGGTCGAGGGAGGCGAACCGGCGGGCGAGGTTGAAGGGCGAGTTGTACGTCGAGCTAGCCGTGCCGACCAGGCCGATGTTCCTCGTGTGGGTGGCGACGGCGGAGAGCAGGGTGAGCGGCTCCAGCCGGTTCAGGTAGTGCGAGGGGTAGGTGGCGTTGATGAACTGGCTGTCGACGACGAACAGCGCGTCGAAGAGGGCGTGTTCGGCGGCCTGGGCCTGCTGGATGTAGTAGTTGATGTCGATGCTGGCGTTCTTCGCGACGCCCGGGTCCTTCCAGAGGCCGTGCTGGCCGGGGCCGCCGACGCCGTACGGGTGCAGTGCGAGATGGATCCTGCGGGACATGTGGGTGTTCCTCTCAGTGGTGCGGGGGATGCGAAAGGGTCCGGACGCTCCGCGGTCAGCCGCTCAGCTGCGCGCGCAGGGCCTCGCGCTCGGTCCGGTCGGCGGTCGGCGTGTGCAGCGTCGGCGCGGAGCCGACGAGCAGGCGCGTGTACACGTGCCGCGGATGGTTGATCACGTCACGGGCCGCTCCCACCTCGACGAGCTCACCCCTGTAGAGCACGGCGATGCGGTCGGCGGTCCCGGCGATGGAACCGAGGTCGTGGGAGATGAAGACGAGGGACGTGCCGGAGTCGCGGAGCTCCTTGAGGATCTCCAGGACCTGCACGCGGTTGGCGGAGTCCAGGGCACTGACCGGCTCGTCGAGGATGACCAGGGAGGGCTCCGTGACCAGGGCGCGGGCCACGGCGACCCGCTGGCGCTGGCCGCCGGACAGCTCTCCGGGCAGCCGGCCGAGCAGTTCCCCGGACAGGTGGACCCGGTCGAGGAACGCACGGGCCCGTTCGGCCGCCTCCTTGCGCGGTACCCCCTGGATGAGGAGCGGTTCGGTCAGGGAGTCCTCGATGGTGAGATCCGGGTCGAGGCTGCGCAGCGGGTCCTGGAAGACGTACTGGACGATGCCCCGTCGGCGCAGGCCACGCCACTGGCGGTTGCCGAAGCCTGTGACGTCTTCGCCGCCGACCCGGATCGAGCCGGCCGAGGGACGCACGAGGCCGAGCACGGCGCGGGCCAGCGTGGACTTCCCGGAGCCCGTCTCGCCGATGACGCCGACGGTCTCCCCGGGTGCGATGCTCAGCGAGACCCCTCGCAGGGCGCTGCGTCCCCGGCGTCCCCGGCCGTAACGGACCTCCAGGCCCTCGACGGCCAGGACGGGGGAGGGGGTTCCCTCCTCCCGGCCGGCGGTCTTCGCCTCCGGTGACGCGGTGGTCATGACGCCTCCTTGGGGTCCTCGGGGTCCTCGGGGTCCTTCGGGTCCTCCGGGGTGAGGAACTTGTCCAGGCCGTACTGCTCGTGCTCGGCCATGAGCAGCCGGGTGTACTCGTGCTGCGGGTCGTGCAGCACGGACCGCGTCGGGCCCTGCTCCACCACCTCCCCCTGCCGCATGACCAGGACCTCGTCGCACAACTGGGCGACGACGGCCAGGTCGTGGGAGACGACGACGAGCGCCAGGCCGGTGCGCTCCCGCAGTTCGGCCAGCAGGTCGAGGATCTCGGCCTGGACCGTGACGTCGAGTGCCGTTGTGGCCTCGTCGGCGATGAGCGCGCGAGGCTCGACGGCGATCGCAGCCGCGATCAGGACGCGCTGGAGCATGCCCCCCGACAGCTCGTAGGTGTACTGGCCGTAGACCAGCTCCGGGTCCCGCAGCCGTACCGCACGGAGGAGTTCGAGTGCCTGCCGGCGCGCCTCGCGCCGCTTCACGCCCTTCTTGACCCGGATGACCTCGGCAATCTGGGCGCCCACACGGATCGACGGGTTGAGGTAGGACGCCGGGTCCTGGAAGACGGCGCCGACCGTGGTGCCCCGCAGGGCCGTCCACTGACGGGGTGTCAGGGTGGCGATGTCGGTTCCGTCGATCTCGACGGATCCGCCGGAGACCTCGAAGTGCGGGGGCAGGATGCCGAGCACGGCACGGCAGGTGAGGGTCTTGCCGCTGCCGGACTCGCCGACGATGCCGACCGCCTTGCCCGGTGTGAGCTCGAAGCCGACGCCGTGGACGATCTCCCGGTCGGTGACGCGGTCGCTGATGTGCACGTCGCGGACGGCGATCACCGGCGGAGCGGTCGGAGCGGCCACAGCGGCGGTCCCGGTTTCCGCGGGCTCCTCGGTGCGGTCGAGGGCGGTGTTCTGGGACAGGGTCCTCATCGGGAACCTCCCACGGTGACGGGGGCGGATGTACCGGTGCGGGCCCGGGCCTTGCGCCGGTTGACCAACGCGCGGCCCGCTTCACCGGAGACGTCGCGGATGGCGTCGGCGAGCAGATTGCACGCCCAGACGGTGACCATGATCAGCAGGGCGGGCGCCACCGGGGCCCAGGGCTGGTGGCTGAGGTAGCCCAGGTCGGAGGCGAGCAGACCGCCCCAGGTGGGAGCCGGGGGCTGGACGCCGATACCGAGGAAGGTCAGGCTCGAGACGATGACGAAGCCCACGCCGATGGTCTGGGCGAGCGCGACCGCGATCGGCGGGAGCACCTTGACCCAGACATGGCGGCGTACGACCCAGCCGATCGAGGCGCCGGAGACGATGGCGGCCTCCACGTACGGCGAGCGGGCCACGGCCAGCGTGGCCGCACGGGACACCCGGTAGAAGAGCGGTGAGACCAGGGCGCCCGTGACGAGCATGGCCTGGGTGATGCCGTTGCCGAGCAGCGCGATCACGGCGATGGCGAACAGCAGGAACGGCAGGGCGACCAGGGTGTCGGCCAGCCGGAGGGTCAGCCATTCGAAGACCCGGCCCGAGTAGACCGACAGGATGCCGGGGATCGCGCCGACGACCAGGGCCATCAGCGCGACCTCCAGCGATCCGAGCACGCTGACGCGTGAGCCGTCCAGGAGACGGCTGAACACGTCACGGCCCAGGTAGTCCGTCCCCAGCCAGTGGGCGCCCGAGGCCGACGCCAGCGTGTTGTCGCTGGTCGCCAGGGGATCCTGCGGGGCGAGCCACGGCCCGCAGACGGCGAGCAGGGCGATCAGCACGAGGATGACCACGGCGATCCGGCCGGATGTGAGTGAGAGGACGCGGCGCACCATCGTCATACCCCCCGCTGGGATGCCGGCATCACACGCGCCAGCACCAGGTTGATGATCAGGTTGAAGGAGACGACCAGCACGATCGACACCACGAGCACGCCCTGCACCGCAGGAACGTCGCCTGCCTGGGCCGAGTCGTTGGCGAACCGGCCGAAGCCCTGGAGGCCGAAGATCCACTCCGTGACAACGGAGGCGCCGACCAGCGCGGGGAACTTCTGGCCGATCGTGGCGAGGGCGGGCCCGAGGCCGTTGCGCAGGACGTGTGTGAAGAAGATCCGCCGCGGGCTCAGGCCCCGGACCACCGCGCCCGTCACGTAGTTCTCCCCGTACGCCGCGATGAGGCTGGACCGCAACTGGCGGGCGACGTCGGCTATGACGTCGAAGCTCAGCGCGAGCGCGGGGAGCGTGATGTGGGCGATCCAGGGGCCGACCCCCTGCTCGGCAGGTATGTATCCGGCCGAGGGGAACAGATCGAGCCCCACCGCGAGGACCGCCACCAGCACGATGCCGACGACGAAGGCCGGCATCACCGAGATCACGGTGACGAATCCCGTGATCGCCCGGTCGACGAGGGTGGTGCGCCGGAGCGCCGCCACCGTGCCGAGGGCGAAGCCGACGACCACGCCGATGACCAGCGCGAAGGTCGCGACCGAGAGGCTCACCCCCAGGCCGAGGCCGATCAGCGTGGAGATGTCGGCCCCGTTGACCCAGCTGGTGCCGAGCTGTCCGTGCAGGACATCGGTGAACCAGTCCCAGTACTGGGTCAGGAAGGGCTTGTCGAGCCCCCACTCGGCCTCGATGCGCTGGATCGCCTCGGGGGTCGCCTCCTCGCCCAGCTGGATCCGCGCCGGGCTGAGCCCGCTCATGGACCGCAGCGCGAACGTCACGAAGGTCGCCACCAGGAACACCGGCACGAAGATCGCGACCGACCGGCCGAGGACGGCCGCCACCCGCCCCGCCGCATGCCGCGCTCTTGCCGTGGCGACCCGGCGGCGCTCAGGAGTGACCTCTGGCGTGGTCGTCGTCATGGGGCTGCCCCCTCTCTGCAGTGGATGGATGGTCAGGAGCCGGCGATCTTCACGCCGGTCCAGTCGATGTGGGCGGGGTTCTTCGGCAGATCCGACAGGGCCTTGCTCTTGGCGAAGAGGTTGGGCGAGGAGAAGGTGAAGATCAGCGCCTTGCTCCCGAGGCCCGCACGCGTCGCCGCCTGGAGGACCTGCGCGTAGTCGGGTGCGTCCAGGGGCGTCTGACGGACCTTTGCGACGGCCTCCTTGAAGCCGTCCGGCTCATAGGGGGTGCTGAGGTTCAGCGGGCCGTTGGGGCCGAAATGGGCGGTGAGGGTCTGTACCGCGGAGTCGCGGCCCGTCGTCGAGTACAGGGAGAAGGCCAGGTCCTTGGCGAAGAACGGCGTGGCCCAGTTCTTGTCGATCTTGATGGTGACCTTGACGCCCACGGCGGCCAGCTGCGACTGGACGATCTCTGCCTGCGGATCCTCCGCCGGGATGACCAGGTTCAGCTTGATGTCGCCGGGCTTGTGACCCGCCTCGGCGAGGAGCTTCTTCGACTTCTTCGGGTCGTAGGGGTAGGCGTTCTCCGACTCGGAGTCGTAGGCCACGTAACCCTTGGGGAACGGCTGGTCGGTCGCCTCGCCGTGACCGAACGTCAGCTTGTCGACGAACTCCTTGCGGTTGACCGCGTAACGGAGAGCATCGACGACCCTGTCGTCGTCGAACGGCGCCTTGTTGACGTTCAGGCTGATGTTGGAGGCGTTGAAGCCGGGCTGGGAGAACACGTCCAGGCCCGCCTTGTCGGCGGCAGCGGCCTGGCTCGGGTCGAGGTCGGCGAAGTTGTAGACCCCGGTCTGGAGTCCCGAGACGACGGTGGAGGCATCGGGGGCGGACACCAGCTCGACGTTGTCGATGTGGATGTTCTTCGCGTCCCAGTAATCGGGGTTCTTCCGCAGGACCGCCTTGGTGCCCGGGATCAGCTGGTCGATGACGAACGGTCCGGCACCGATGGGGTTCTGGTCCAGCTTCGTGGGGTTCCCGGCGGCCTTCGGGCTGGCGATCTGCAGGACGCGCTCCCCGAGCAACTGCGGTATCTGGTAGTCGACCTGGGTGAGGTGGAGCGTGGCGTCCAGGCCGTCGGCCTCCACCGATCCGATCGACGTCAGGTCACCGAAGAGCGCGGAGTTCTTCTGCTTCTGCGCACGCTCGATGGCGGCCTTCACGGCTGCGCCGTCGACCGGTTCGCCGTCGCTGAACTTCAGCCCGGGACGTACATGGAAGGTGATCCGGTCACCCTTCTCGTTGTACTCCCAGCTCTCGGCGAGGTCCGGAACGGCCTTGCCCTCCTCGTCGGTGCGGGTCAACGAGGAGTAGACGAGCGCGAGTTCACGGAACTGCGCGCCGCTTCCCGACACCACCGGATCCCAGTGGCCCGGGAAATAGGACGAGGCCCATTTCAGGGTGGCGCTGCCGGCCGACGACGAGGCACTGCCGCCGCAAGCGCTCAGAGCCGGGACGAGCAGGGCGACAAAAGCGGTTCCGAGGGCAGCGACCCTCAGGCCGCCCGCCTGTCGGGCCGACCGGACGTCCGGTCGGTGGCGGATCGTGAGTCGTGCGGACATCTCGTTCTCTCTGATGAGTCCCGACCTGGAGCAGGGCAGGAGAAGGCGGGGGAGTGCGGGAAGGGCGGCGCGGCACTCGCACGGAACCGTCGTCGCGTATGCGGGCATGCGTCGTCGAGGCGGCGGCGCACGGCTGGGCAGGAGCGGTCCCGGGCGGGGTGTCGAGGAACTCACGACCCCGTACGGGGATACGACGGAGAAGGCGCGACGGAAGGCGGAGAGCCGACGCGGGGGACAGGCGCGGATCAGCGGACCGGCGGAGAGCCGGTGCTGCCGACAGAGGTCAGGCAGCGCCTGTGGAACGGGGGTGGTGGGCGGTCAGCGACAGAGTGCGCTGGAGGTGCGCCGCAGGTCCACGTAGCGGCACACCACACCGGGGTGCGTCGTGAGCATGGGCATATCCTGGCGGCAGCCGTCCGCGCCTGTCAATGGACACCCATTGGTGTCTCATTCAGCGGGACGGGGCTCAACCGCAGCTCAGGGCGCTGCGGGAGGTCCGGAGGGCATGGCCGGATGGACTGACGCCTCGTCAGGATGCAGCCACAGAGGGCCGTTTCCGGTCCCCAGCGGGACCGCCCCCGGAGGGGGCCACGCACCCTCCGCCAGCAGGTGACGCTCCGGTTCGGTCAGGCTCCCGTGGCGCTGCAGCGCCTCGGAGGGGGAGAGCATCGCGGAGGAGTCCAGGAGCCCCGGGCAGAGTTCGTCGACAGCCTCCGCATAGGTCGCGTACGGCCGCCAGCCGGGGATCGCGCGATATCCCGACGGGGCGCGCAGCAGGAGCGTCGGCAACGCGTAGCGGTGCCCGCCCTCGAACGTCTCCTTCGCCGTGCCCGGGTGCGGCGATCCGCTGTGCACGGACAGGACTTCGGGGACCGGCCGCCGTGCCTCCGCGCGGTCGGCACGCACCCGCTCCAGCACCCCGGGCGAAGCCGCGTCCGACCTGAGCCGCACCGGGTCCAGGCCCGGGACGCCGCGCGTGGCGGCCAGCGCGGCCTCCGGGGTGTCCGCCGGTTCGCCCAGTACGAAGACGGTCTCCCGCAGCCGGCGCAGGACCCGTTCGGCCACGTCGGCCCCCTGGAGCTCGGCGGCCCCGGCCACGAGCGACGAGGGCCAGGAGCTGGCCGCGACCCGGCTCAGCCGAACGGCCCGTGGCGCACCGGTGTGCGCGCCGATCCTCTCGACGTAGCCCGCGTAGTAGGCGGTTTCGGCCGCCGGGTCGGGTGCCGGGTCGTCCTCGTCGTCGAAGAGGACCGCGTACGCCCGCCGCCAGCGGACCCGGCCGGCCAGCGCGGTCCGGAGCCTGCGGAAGGCCGGTTCCGACCCCCAGGCCCAGGGGCACATCGGGTCGGTGTACTCCACCACCTCCACCGGTGGCGCATCCGGGCCGCCACTCACGCGGCACCGATCGCGGACGGCTGTTCGCGTGCGCCGGCAGGCAGCAGGGCAGCCAGGGTGAGCCCGCCGAGGACCGCCGCGGCGTCCGACTCGACCCGCCTCCACACCCCGGGCAGGCCCACAGCCGGGCCGGGGTAGTCGAGCCCGCTCAGCGACTCGCCCCGCAGGGTGATCAGTTCGCCGTCGACGGCGCGTACGACATCCAGCAGGGCGATCTCCCCGGCCGGTCTGCCGAGCCAGTAACCGCCCTCACAGCCACGCTGGCTGCGCACCAGACCGGCTTTGCGGAGTTCGCCCACCACGGATTTCAGGAACCTGAACGGAATCTCCTGCGAGGAGGCGATGGCTTCACAGGAGAGCGGACGGCCGGGATCACTCGCGAGCTCCAGAAGGGCGCGCGTGGCGTAGTCCGCCTTCGCGGAGATATGCATGCTCACATCATGCCCCGGCGTCGGGCCGCAGGCGAGGCTCTTCCGGCCGTTCCGCTCCTGCGTCCACGTCCTACATTGCGGGAACATTGCCGCAGGTGAAGGGGAAAGGACACCTCTTGACATCCTTTTCGCCGCCGACCTAACGTCCCCGGTATGAGCGAGCCGTTGACGACCCCCGGAGAAGGGTTCCACCCTCATCTCCATGAAACCCCGGGCCGCCCCGCGGCACCCCTGCGTACCCGTCTGCACCACATCCGCGCGGACGCACTGGACGGCGACACGGCGCAGACCGGCGGCATGCGCAGGTTCAGCGCGGTGAGCGGGAAGACCGTCGGTTCCGAGAAGCTGTGGATGGGCCAGACCCACGTGGCCCCCTCGACCTCGTCCTCCGACCACCACCACGGCGAGTCGGAGACCGCCATCCATGTGGTCAGCGGACACCCGGAGTTCGTCTTCCTGGACGATTCGGGGGACGAGCCGGAGGAAGTGCGGCTGCGCACCTCGCCGGGCGACTACATCTTCGTCCCGCCGTTCGTCCCGCACCGCGAGGAGAACCCGGACCCCACCGAGGAGGCCGTGGTCGTCATCGCCCGCAGCACTCAGGAGGCGATCGTGGTCAACCTGCCACGTCTGTACGCCCTGGAGCCCGACGCGACCGACTGACCGGTGCTGCGTCCCGTCAGCCGGGCCACCGTGCGTCGAGCGAGCGGCACGACAACGCCCGTTCGCCCGCACCGCCGTCCCCGTCGGGCTCCACCCGGTACAGACGCGCGTCCGAGGATCTGGTCACCACCTCCTGCGGGTGCCCGTCCGTGAAGAGGACGCCCACGCCGTCGTCCAGCGCCCACCCGGCAGGCAGCATGCCGGTGGCCACGGCGTCCCTGTACGAGGGCCGGCGGCCGGGTTCGCTGTCGTAGTGGGGGCACACCGAGCCCGGCAGGAGGCCGAGCCCGTCCCGCAGGTACGTCAACGGACCGAACGAGTCGGTGTGCGACCCCTCGGCCCAGCAGTTGGCGCCGGCGCTGATCCCGCACAGCAGCGTCCCACGGCCGGCGGCCTCCCGCAGCAGCCGGTCCACCTCGTGCACGCGCCAGACCGCGAGCAGGTTCGCGGTGTTGCCGCCACCGACGTACACCACGTCCTGGGAGAACAGGAACGTCCGCAGAGCCTCGTCGTCGAGCTCCCGCCTGAACAGCGGCAGGACGGAAGGCTCGCAGTGGCGCGGCCGGAAGGCGCCCAGGAACTGCTCGACGTAGGCGGGGGCGTCCCCGCTCGCCGTGGGGACGAAGCACACCTTGGGCCGGCTGGTGCGCGCGTGCGACAGCAGCCAGTCGTCCAGGAGCCCGTCCTCATCCATGGAGAAACCTCCTCCGAGCAGCGCGACACGGCGAGCCGGAACGACGGCCACGGGAAGGTCCCTTCGGCAGGCGGGCGGACAGGAGGAGACGCGACGAACCATGCCGGGCCACGCATCCTTCCGCAACCGAACAGTGCCGGTGAGTGCGCCGCCCCCTGTGCTCGGCTGCCCCGGATCCGCCCACCGGGGGGTGCGGAGTGCTGACGGCACGCCTGCGCCCTCGTCGCGCCGCGGCGGAGGGAGCCCGGTCGGCTCGACGCGGGCCCGGAGATTACCTCAGCGGTAATCGACCCCCCGCGACGGGAGCGGCACGCTGTGGGTATGCAGGGCAGGGCGGCACGCGGCCCTGCGGCACACGCGCCGTTCGGGTGCGGCCGTACCGACGAAGGGACACCGCTGTGACCATGCACGAGGACGCTGTCGAGCGCTACTTCACCGCTTGGAACGCTGCCACCCCCGAGGAACTGGCCAAGGCGGTTGCCTCGGCGTTCACCGAGGACGGCACCTACACCGACCCGTTGGGTGAGGCGAAGGGCCACGACGGGATCGCGGCGGCCGTCGCCGGTGTCCAGCGGCAATTCCCCGGATTCGCGTTCGAGCTCACCGGCACGCCGGACGCGCATCACAACCTGGTGCGTTTCACCTGGGACCTGGTCTCCGCCGCCGACGGGTCCGCTCCGGCCGCGGGCTTCGACGTGATCACGCTGGCCGACGACGGCCGGATCACCAGCGTCGCCGGCTTTCTGGACCGCCTGCCGGGGGCGTGACTCCTTCCCTCAGCCTGCGGCTCTAAGGGCAGCGGCCGTCTCCTTGTCCGCGGGCAGGAACGTCTCGACCGCCAGTTCGGAGACGGTCACATCCATCGGTGTGTTGAACGTCGTGGCCGTCGAGATGAACGACAGCACGCGGCCGCCCGCCTCGATCCGGAGCGGCAGCGCGTACGGGTGGACATCCGGGCCGTGCCCGTCCGTGCGCTCGTCCGGACCGGCGTGGGTGCTGCCGGGCGGCGCAGGGTAGGCGGCGACCTCCTCGTACAGGCTGCGCAGCGCATCCGAGGAACGCAGCGCGGCCTGCCGCTCCATCCGCTCCAGCAGGTGGGCACGCCACTCGCCCAGATTGCGGATCCGCGGGGCCAGGCCCTGCGGGTGCAGCGTCAGGCGCATAGCGTTCATGGGTGACTGCAGCAGGTGACCGGACACCCCGTCGAGCAGTATCTGCACGCCCTTGTTCGCGGCCACCACGTCGTACATCCCGTCCATCACCAGGGCGGGGAGCGGTTCGTAGGCGGTCAGCAGCTGATCCAGCCCTGCCCGGAGCGTTGCCATAGCCGGCGCGGTCAGCGACGTCTCCGGATACGAGGGAGCGTAACCGGCGGCCATCAGCAGCGAGTTGCGGTCCCGCACGGGAACGTCGAGCTGATCGGCGAGATGCAGCACCATGGACCGGCTCGGCGTGGACCGGCCGGTTTCGATGAAGCTGATGTGGCGCGCGGAACTGTCGGCCTTCAGAGCCAGTTCGAGCTGGGTGACACCCCGCAGCTTGCGCCAGCCCCGCAGCAGGCTCCCGACGTTCACGTCATCGACCGTCCTGGTCATGGCAGTCGTCATGGCCAGGACGGTATCCGATCAGGAAATCCCGATGGGCACGAGTGCGCGGTGGCAAGCCGTTTCCGGGGGCCGGGGGAGAGCTCGGACCGCTTTGGTCAAGAGATGGATCCCTTATGCGTCCCGTTAGGGAAAGACGCTGGATCGGCGGGCGCATCCCGCCTTACGGTGGCGCCATGAGCGATCACTCGGAAGCGCCTGTCGCGCCCGTCGAGGCCTATGAAACCCCCTACTACGTAGCTGTCTTCACAACGGTGCGAACCCAGAACCAGAGCGGCTACAGCGAGACCAGCGCACGCATGGAAGACCTGGTGAAGGACGTCCCCGGGTACCTGGGGATGGACCACGCGCAGACTCCTGGCGGGCTGGGTATCACCGTCGGGTACTTCCGCGACGCCGACGCGCTCGCGGAGTGGCGGTGCAACGCCGAGCACCGCGCCGCTCAAGAGCGTGGGCAAGCCGAGTGGTACCAGAGCTACACGCTGCATGTGGCGAAAGTGGAGCGGAGCCACGGGTTCACGCGGGCGTAGTCCCGCAGAGCCCGGCATCGGCCGGCACCGGTCGTGCCGGCCGCAAGGGGCAGGGGCGGCACGGTCCGCCGCTGCGTCACCGGCGGACCGGACCTGCCGTCGACGAACAGCTCCACGAGGTGGCCGACAGGGCGAACGTCCTCCACGAGGTGGCCGACAGGGCGAACGTCGCCTGATGCGGCACTAAATGGCCTCCGGCCCCCGCTCGCCCGTGCGGACCCGCACCGCGGTCTCCACGGGCAGCGCCCACACCTTGCCGTCGCCGATCTTGCCGGTGCGGGCGGCACGGACCACCGCTTCGAGGACCGGCTCCGCGTCGGCGTCCTCGACGAGCACCTCTATACGGATCTTGGGCACCAGGTCCACCCTGTACTCGGCGCCCCGGTAGACCTCGGTGTGGCCGTGCTGGCGCCCGTAACCGCTGGCCTCCGTGACCGTCATCCCGTTCACGCCGAGGTCCTGCAGAGCGGTCTTCACCTCGTCGAGGCGGTGCGGCTTCACGACGGCGGTGATGAGCTTCATGGGGCGGTGCTCCTGTCCTGGAAATGAAGTGCGGAGTGGCCCGGGGTCTGCGCGGCGGCATGACCCAGGCCGCCGTGATCGTAGGCGCTCTCCGCGTGCACTGTCTGGTCCAGGCCCGTGAGTTCTTCCTCCTCGGTGGCCCGCACACCCATCAGCCGGTCGATCGCCTTGCCGATCCCGTACGTCATGAGGAAGGTGTACGCGGCCACGGCGAGCACGGCGACGGCCTGCCGGGCGAGCTGGCCCGCTCCGCCGCCGTAGAGGAGACCGTCCGCGCCGCCGGTCATCGTGGCCGTCGCGAACAGCCCTATGAGCAGCGTGCCGACGACGCCTCCCACGAAGTGCACGCCGACCACGTCCAGGGAGTCGTCGTAGTCGAACCGGAACTTCCAGGCGACGGCGTACGAGCAGACGACTCCGGCCACGAGTCCGACGACGGTGGCGCCGAGGACGCCGACGGTCCCGCACGCGGGAGTGATCGCCACCAGGCCGGCGACGACGCCGGACGCGGCGCCGAAGGTGGTCGGGTGGCCGTCGCGCCGCTGCTCGACGAAGAGCCAGCCGAGCAGGCCGGTGCATCCGGCGACGAGGGTGTTGAGGACGGATGCGGCGGCCAGACCGTTGGCGCCGAGCGCCGAGCCGCCGTTGAACCCGAGCCAGCCGAACCAGAGCAGGCCCGCACCGAGCATCACCATCGGCAGGTTGTGCGGCCGCATCGCGTCCTTCTTGAAGCCGATGCGCGGTCCGATCACCAGCGCGAGGGCCAGACCCGATGCCCCGCACGTGATCTCCACGACGAGGCCGCCGGCGAAGTCCAGTGCGCCGAGCGAGTCCGCGATCCACCCGCCGGGCCCCCATACCCAGTGGGCGACGGGAACGTATACGAGCAGGGTCCACACCGGCACGAAGACCAGCCAGGCCGCGAACTTCATGCGGTCCGCGATCGCTCCGCTGATCAGCGCCGCGGTGAGGATCGCGAAGGTGAGCTGGAACGTGGTGAACAACAGGGTGGGGACGCTGCCCGTGAGGTCGTCGGGACCGATGCCGACCATGCCCACGTGGCCGAGGCCGCCGATGAGTCCCGCGAACGTGTCGTCGCCGAACGCCAGCGAATAGCCCGCGAGCAGCCAGACGACCGTGACCAGCGCGATCGACACGAAGCTCATCATCAGCATGTTGAGGACGCTCTTCGTGCGGACCATTCCGCCGTAGAACAGGGCGAGGCCCGGCGTCATCAGCAGGACGAGAGCGGTGGCGGCGAGGAGCCAGGCGGTGTCGCCTGTGTCGAGGCCTGCCGAGGCCAGGGTCACGGGGGTCAAGAGAGGGGTCCCTCCTCGGGGCGGCGTGGGGTCCGGCCCAGAGAGAGTCGCGGCTGTGCGTTTCGCGGAGGACGCCTTCGCGTTTCCGGCATGTTTCATTGCGTGAAGGTGACCGAAACCTCACCGCGGACAGAGCCGCGCGCCCTGCCGGTCCGTCCGGGTAGGGCGGACGGACCGGCAGGGCGTGAGCGGCAACAGGTGTGGGTGACTACAGGCAGGCGTGCGTGCGTCCGTGGCTACGGCTACGGCGTCACCCTGTCGCCGCCGAAGGTCACGACGAGCGAGCCGTCGGCCGCGAAGGACCAGTCCATCGCGCCGGAGTACGCGGAGCACGCCGACCCGTTCGAGCCGGCCCAGAACTGGTTGGAACTGTCGGCGTCGCCCACGGTCTTGTCGTTGGAACCGTCGTCGCTGCGGCAGGAGACGTTGTCGCGGAACACCGAAGTGCCCTTGTCGAAGGAGAAGTTGCGCTCGGCGTTGTCGATGCTGACGTTGTCCGACACCGTCATCGAGCCGGGGTTGCTGTTGTAGGTGAATCCGTGGTGGCCGTTGTTGTAGGCGATGTTGCGCCGGACGATGTGGTCGACCTCGATGTCGTCGCCGCCGAGCTTGTAGCCGTTGCGGTCGCCGTCGGAGTTCACGGTTCCGTCGGAGAGGGTGCCGTTCTCGTACGAGAGGGAGTCCTCGATGGTCACGGGGCCGATGGGGCCCGTCTCCGACTTGGTGTAGAGGTCCCAGCCGTCGTCGATGTTGTTGTGGGACACGGTGTAGCGGAACACGTTCCCGGGGCCCGAGGTGAGCTTCGAGGCGAAGCCGTCGGCGTCCTCACCGTCGGAGTCGGCGTTGTCGTGCGACTCCGAGCTCAGGATGAGGTTGTCGGCGGGCCACTCGTCGTCGGGGGTGTCGGAGGCGATCCGTGAGATCTGCAGGCCCGAGTCGTGGTTGAAGCGCGTCACGACATGTTCGATGACGTTGTTGCTCCCGCCCACGAAGATCCCGTTGTCGCCGGCGTGCTCGACGACGATGCCGTCGATGTGCCAGTACGCGCCGTTCACGGCGAGGCCGCGGTTCGCCGGGTCCTCGCTCATGGCGCCGAAGTTCAGCACCGGGATCTCGTCCGGGTAGGCGGCGAGTGTGGTGCGGGCGCTCGGGGTGCCGTCGTTGCCCGGCGGGATGGTCACCGTCTCGGAGTACGCGTACGTTCCGCCGCGCAGATAGATCGTCCCGCCGGAGGTGACGCGGCTGATCGCCGAGGAAAGAGTCGTCGGGTCCGACTCCGTGCCGGCCGCGTCGTCGCTGCCGCCCGGCGCCGCATAAAGGGCGTCGGCGGCCACCGCGGCCGGGGCGCTGACCGCGCCCGTGCCTGCGGGAGTGGAGGTGGCCTGCGCCATGGTGCCGGACAGTGCGACGAGTGAACCGGCCAGCAGGCCGATACACGCGATGACGGGCTTCTTCTTCTGCATCGTTCGTCTCCAGGTCGGGTTGGTTCCACTGACCAGTGGGCGTCGGAGCGGCGAGTCCGGTAACTCCTCGGCGGGAAAGCCGGGTCCGGTGCGGGAGCGACCGGAGCGGGTGGGACCGAGTCGGCACATGGGGGTGGCCCTTCCTGTCGCGGCTCGGGGTGCGGCATCGCGGTCTGTTCGGGTTTCTGAACAGATGGTGCGGCCGACGCCATACTGAGTGGGGGGCAAGCGCTTTCTCGGACCGTAAACGCCTGTCGTGGGCACGTCAATACACTTGTACGTGATTGAAGTTCAGTGACCTGAACGCGAGGTGGGGTGCGTACTCCTCCCGGCGCCGGACGATGACGGCCGGGAGACCCGCGACCCCGTGTCGGATTGCCGCGCGAGGTCGATGTCGGATTTCCGCCAGCCCTCGGCCCCTCCGTGCCCGATGCTTGGAGCATGCACACCGACACCGAGCGCTGCGTGCGGGCCGTACAGTCGAAGGACGCCCGCTTCGACGGATGGTTCTTCACCGCGGTCCTGACCACCCGGATCTACTGCCGGCCCAGCTGCCCGGTCGTGGCGCCGAAAGCCCGGAACATGACCTTCTACCCCAGCGCGGCCGCGTGTCAGCAAGCCGGATTCCGGGCCTGCAAGCGGTGCCGGCCCGACACCAGCCCCGGCTCCCCGGAGTGGAATGCCCGCGCCGACTCCGTCGCCCGGGCCATGCGCCTCATCCAGGACGGAGTCGTCGACCGGGAAGGCGTACCGGGGCTCGCCGCCCGCCTCGGTTACTCCGCCCGGCAGGTCGAGCGCCAGCTCCTCGCCGAACTCGGCGCGGGACCCCTCGCGCTGGCCAGGTCCCAGCGTGCCCAGACCGCCCGGGTGCTCATCGAGACGACCGGGCTTCCCCTGGCCGAGGTCGCGTTCGCGGCCGGATTCTCGTCGATCCGTACGTTCAACGACACCGTGCGGGAGGTCTTCGCGCTCGCCCCGGGAGACCTGCGCACCCGTGCGGCACGAGGGCGCCGCACGCCGGGGAGCCCCGGGGTCATCGCCCTTCGGCTGCCGTTCCGCGCCCCGCTCAACCCCGGCAACCTCTTCGGGCACCTCGCCGCGACCGCCGTCCCCGGCGTGGAGGAATGGCGCGACGGCGCCTACCGCCGCACGCTCACCCTTCCGCACGGGCACGGCATCGTGGCGATGTCCCCGCAGCCCGGCCACATCGACTGCCGGCTCTCCCTCACCGACCCCCGCGACCTCACCCAGGCCATCAGCCGCTGCCGCAGACTGCTCGACCTGGACGCCGATCCGGTCGCCGTCGACGACCAGTTGCGCTCGGATCCGCTGCTCGCCCCGTTGGTCGACGCGGCACCGGGACGCCGGGTGCCGCGTACGGTCGACGCGGCGGAGTTCGCCGTGCGCGCGGTGCTCGGCCAGCAGGTCTCCACAGCCGCCGCCCGCACCCACGCGGCCCGTCTGGTCCGCGCCCACGGGACCCCGGTGGAGGACCCCGAAGGCGGGCTGACCCATCTCTTCCCGACCTCCGACGCACTGGCCGGCCTCGACCCCGAGGCGCTCGCCCTGCCGCGCAGCCGCCGCGTCACGCTCACCACCCTCGTGGCCGCCCTCGCCGACGGATCGCTGCATCTGGGGGAGGGCACCGACTGGGAGAAGGCGCGCGCGGAACTGGCCGCGCTGCCCGGCTTCGGCCCCTGGACGGTCGAGGTCATCGCCATGCGAGCCCTGGGGGACCCGGACGCCTTCCTCCCCACCGACCTCGGTATCCGCAGGGCGGCCGAACAGCTAGGCCTCCCGTCGACCCCGGCGGCCCTGACCGCACGCGCCGCGCGGTGGCGCCCCTGGCGGGCGTACGCCGTGCAGTATCTGTGGACCGTCGACGACCACCCCATCAACCATCTGCCCGCCTGAGGGCGTGAGGACGAACCGTGACCACCACACCCACGACGACCCGGCAGCACACCGTCGTCGACAGCCCGTACGGTCCGCTCACCCTGGTCGCGACCGACGGCGTGCTGTCCGGTCTGTACATGACCGGACAGCGGCACCGGCCGCACGAGGAGACCTTCGGCGTACCGGACCCACAACCCTTCGGCGAGACCGTCCGTCAGCTGGACGCCTACTTCGCGGGTGAACTGACGGAGTTCGACCTCCCGATGAATCTGGCGGGTACCCCGTTCCAGCGGAGCGTCTGGGCCGAACTCGTACGGATTCCGTACGGTGAGACCCGCTCCTACGGGGAACTGGCCGAATACCTCGGCAAGCCCGGCGCCTCCCGCGCGGTGGGCCTCGCCAACGGCAAGAACCCGGTCGGGATCATCGTTCCCTGCCACCGTGTCATCGGAGCGTCGGGGAGCCTGACCGGATACGGCGGCGGGCTGGACCGCAAGCAGCGGCTTCTCGCCTTCGAACGGGGCGCGGACGGCGAGGTGCCGGCCCTTTTCTGAGCGGGGCGGCAGGGCCGGTCAGTCCGGCCCTGCGCCGCACGCTCAGCCCGTGAAGATCTCGACGACCGACCAGATCGCCAGGCCGAGCATGCACAGACCGCCGATGCGCTGCACGGTCTTCAGCGGCACCCGCTTGGCGATGAACCGACCGGCGAGCAGTGCCAGGGCGGACACCGACATGAGGGCGATCGCCGACCCGATGGCCGTGGACCAGGCACCGTTGCTCGCGGCGAGGTTCGCGGTGGTGATCTGGGTCAGGTCGCCCCACTCGCTGATGAACACCGCCATGAAGGCGGTCGAGTAGACCGGCCAGAAACCCGTGACGGTCTTGATCTCCTCGTCCTCGTCGTCGTCACCGCCACCACTGCGCAGCAGCATGAAGGCGCCGAACGCGAAGAGGGCGGCGGAGACGAGCTTGACGATCCAGTCGGGCAGCAGGCCGATCAGCCCACCCGCCCCGACCGCGATGGCGACGTGCACGATGAAGGCGGACGAGGTGCCGAACCAGACGTAGAGCGGGCGCATACGGGTGCCCATGGCCAGCGAGGCGAACATCGTCTTGTCGGGGAGCTCCGCGAGGAAGATCAGCCCGAAGGCGGTGAGGATCGCCAGGGGGTCGAGATGCATTCCGGGTGGCTTTCTGTGAGAGCCGGGCCCCGGGTCTTCCGCGAAGTGCCACTCGGGCTTTTTCGGAGGACCACTCGGCCCGGCATGACCGCAGCGCCCGCAGGGCGCGGGCGTGTCATACCTGACCGAAGGTCTCGCCCACCCGTAAGGATCTACGAGCCCGGCCACCGGGAACCCGAAGGCTCCAGTGTGTCGACGACCGGTTTGCGGGGCTACTCCCCTTCGCAGCCGTCAACACTACCTCACCGGAGCTGCGGCGGAGCAGGTCGGTACAGTCCTGCCGTGATCATCCCCGCCGCACACCGGAGCGTCCCCGAATGAGCCGCCGTCCCCGCAAGCCCGCCGGAACGGGGCCGTCCAGGCCCACCGTGAGTGTCTGCCGGGGCTGCTGCTGCGGAACCCCGAAGATTCCCGGCGTGGACCACCCCGGTCAGCTCGCGCAGCTGCGGCAGGCCCTCGACGGGGCCGCCACCGTGCGGGCGGTGGAGTGCCTGGACGCGTGCGAGCACGGCAACGTCATCGTCGTGCAGCCCTCGTCCGAGGGCCGCCGCGCGGGCGGCCGCCCCGTCTGGCTCGGGCTGGTCAACGATCCGCACGCCGTCGCCGACATCGCCGCATGGGCGGGGGAGGGCGGGCCCGGCCTCGCGGACCCGCCGGAGATCCTGGACCTGTACGGGTTCAGCCCTTCGCGCCGGATCCGGGCCGGGCTGGAGGACGAGGGGTCGTAGGCCCCCTCTGACAGATGACCACCGCAGTGAGCAAGGATCCAGCGGTCGGGAGATTGCGGGGCGGCGGGCTCAGGTGTCGTCGTGGTTGAGGGTGCCGGCGATGCGTTCGGCGACGGCGCGGCGCAGTTGGGGGGTCAGCCGCGCGGCGGTGAGGGATTCGTACAGCCACAGGCCGTCGGCGGCGAGGCGGGCGATGAACTGGTCGAGCGCGTCCGGGTCGTCGGCGTCGGTGGTGGTCAGGGGTGGGGCCCATCGCTCCATGACGGCGTCCCAGGGGGCCGCGTGTCCGGGAGTTGTGGTTCCTTCGAGCATGAAGAGGAGCTCGGCCCGTGTGGCGCTCTGGGTGGCGACGCGGGTGTAGGCGGTGAGCCTTTCGGTGGGGGTTGCCTCGTGGGCCGGTTTTCCCGCCGCCGCGGCGATTTGCGCCTCCCATTGGTCGGCGAGGTGCTGGTGGATGGCCTGGACGAGGTCGTCGCGCGAGGCGAAGTGGTAGAGGAGTCCGCCCTTGGTCAAGCCGGCCTCGGCGGCGACGGAGTCGAAGGTGACGCTCTTGACGCCTTCGCGCTCCACGACGCGGGCGGCCGCTTCGAGGATCTGGGTTCGTTTGCTGGTCCGCATGGAAGCTCCCGGGGCGGGGTGTCAGTGGTGTGTGGGGGCGGACAGGGCTGATCCGGGGCCGTGGTGGCGCAGGAGGAGACCGGTGGTGATCGCGCCGACGGCGATGACGGCGGTGACCACGATCATGACGGTGAAGTAGGCCCCGTCGAAGGCCTCGGATGCGGCCGTGATCAACGACGGGTTGCCGTCTCCGGCCAGCGCGAGGGCGGTGTCGAGGCTGTCGCGCGCGGAGTCCGGGGCTCCGGAGGGCAGGTCGATGGTCGCGCTGTAGACAGCGGTCAGGAGACTGCCGAGCAGTGCGACCGCGATGAGGCTTCCGAACTCGTAGGACACCTCCTCCACGGATGACGCCATGCCCGCCCGGCGGGCCGGGACGTTACCCATGATCGCGCTGGAGGCGACGGACATGGCCGCTCCTAGACCGGCGCCCGTGATGAGCAGCCCGGTGATGAGCAGTCCCATGCTGGAGTCGAAGTGCAGCAGGACCAGCACGGAGCCGACCGTGCTGAGGGCCAGACCACCGGCGACAAGGGGCAGCAGACCGACCTTGTGCAGGCTTGCGCCGCCTGCCACGGCTGTCGGCAGTGCTCCCGCAGCGACGGCGGCGACCAGAAGCCCGGCGCGCAGGGGGGTGAAGCCCTCCACGAGCTGGAACCGCTGCGTGGTGACCAGCTGGATACCGGCGATCGCGAACATGGAGAACCCGGCGGCCAGGACTCCGGCGAGGAAGGCCCGGTTGCGGAAGATCGCGAAGTCCAGCAAGGGGTACGGCAGACGGCACTGCCTCCGGGCGAACGCCCAGCCTCCGGCGACGGCGGCGAGGACGGCGACGGCGATGAACAGGGGTGCGGGTTCCGGCTTGGCGGTTTCCTTGATCGCGATCACGAGGCCGACCAGGGCGACGAGCGCGAGAAGCGAGGAGGGCAGGTCCCACCGCTTGGTGGGGTCCGCGTCGTTGGGCGGTGCGAGGAGCAGCGTGGCAGCCAGGGCGACGATGACGACGGGAACGTTGATCAGGAAGACCGACCCCCACCAGAAGCTCTGCAGCAGAAGCCCGCTGATGATGGGGCCCAGTGCACTGCCCACGATCGCCAGGGTGCCCCAGATGGCGATGGCCACGTTGCGCTCGCGCTCGTCCTCGAACGTGATGCGGATCAGCGCGAGTGTCGCGGGCATCATCGCCGCCGCGCCGACGGCCAGGAATGCCCGTGCCGCGATCAGGGTCTCCGGTGTCGGGGAGAACGCGGCGGCGAGCGAGGCGGCGCCGAAGACCACCAGGCCGATCAGGAACATCTTCCGGTGCCCCACCCGGTCGCCCAGGGTGCCGCTGCCAAGCAGCAGCCCGGCCATCACCACCGGATAGGCGTTGATGATCCACAAGCTCTCGGAACCGCTCGCACCGAGCTCCTCCACCAGAGTCGGCAGGGCCGCGTACAGGATCGAGTTGTCCAGCGTGATCAACAAAAGCCCTGCGCTCACCACCGCCAGCAGCAGCCAACGCCGCCGCGTACTCGGAACCATCCCTGCACACCTCTCGTCCAGCACCGTCGTCACCTCATAACTGTACCTTTCGAAAGGTGCAGTTATGACGTCGGGGGGTGGCGTGTGACCGCACGTCGCGCCTCGCACCGGCGACCCGCGCCACGCGGGCACGCACCCCGGTCCGTCGGCGACCTCCGAGCGGTATCGGCCGGCGGCCGTGGCGGGATCACCGGCGGTGATCAACGGGGTGTCGTGGCGGTTGCGGACCGGTGCTCCGTGGCGTGACCTGCCGGAACGCTACGGGCCGTGGCAAACCGCCCATGACCGGTTCGCCCGCTGGGAGACGGACGGTACCTGGGCCCGCTTGCCCGAACGGAACCAGTTCCGGGGTCTACCCCTGGCCGTCGTCGTCACGCCCGGCAACGTCAACGATTCCATCGCCCTCGACGCTCGTACCGCGCCACCAGGATCTCCAGTTCCTAGCGGGGATCCCGGCCGACCGGCAGCCGGCCCGGGGCGACCGGGTACCCCCGGACACCGCGGTCCCCGGGCGTCGTGGTCCACAGGACGCCGCCTGATCCCGCGTCGAGGAAGAACCGGGCACTGGGCATGCTGCTCCTTTCAACCGCGTACGGACAGCCGCTCCAGCAGCGCGGGCAGCGCCGTCCCGATGGGTTCGCGCACCGTCTCCTCGGCCAGCTCGTCGTAGGGGGTCGGCTCGGCGTTCACCACGATGAGCCGGGCCCCGTGCTCCACCGCGATCCCCGCCAGCGAGGCTGCGGGCTGCACCTGGAGCGTCGTGCCCACCGCGATGAACACCTGGCTCGCCTTGGTGATCGCCATCGCCTCCGCCAGCACCTGCGGATCGAGACGCTCGCCGAACATCACCGTCGCCGACTTCAGGATGCCGCCGCAGACCGAGCAGGGCGGATCCGGCTCACCCGCCTCGACCCGGGCCAGTGCCTCCTCCATGGCCGACCGTGCGTGGCAGCGGGTGCAGACCACCTCGCGTGCCGTGCCGTGGAGTTCGACGACCTTACGGGCGGACAGCCCCGCCCTCTGGTGCAGTCCGTCGACGTTCTGCGTGATCACCCGGACCGGAGTGCCCGACCGTTCGAGCGCGGCAACCGCACGATGGGCGGCGTTCGGCTCGGCGTTCCACGCCGCGGCGTCGCGGCGCATCAGCCAGGAGCGGCGCCGGATGTCCGGATCGGACATGTAGAAGTCGTACGTGACGAGCTTCTCCGCCTCCGGGTCCTTCCGCCAGAGGCCCTGCGGACCGCGGTAGTCGGGGATGCCGGAGTCCGTGGAGACGCCGGCGCCGCTGAGGATCGCGACGAGAGTCATGGCCAGAGCCTAGGGACGCGGTTGTCCCGCCGCGATGGCATTTCCGCGGCCACCCCATAAGGTCCGGGCCATGGCCGAGGCCGACGTCGGTCCGGACGCGGACCCGTCGTGGAAGTCATGGTGCTCGCGGGCGTCGGAAATCCGCAGGACGCCGTCGAGTTGGTCGTGGGCGACTACATCGCGCGCGGCCACCGCACCGAGGCGCGCGCCGCCGCGCAGGACGGCGCGCGGAGGGAGGCCGGCGCCAGGCCGCAGGACCCCCGGGGCTGACCCCTCACACCGGGACCCGTACGCCGTCCTCCAGTTCGGCCGCGCCCGCGCCGGAGTCCAGTACCTCCAGCGCCGCCCCGATACGCCGCCCCAGCCGGCCGGGCAGGTGACCGGCGAGGTCGGCGCGGTCCACCAGCCGCCAGGAGACGAGTTCGTCCTCCTGGATCCGGATCGCGTCGAGCTGCTCCTGCGCCAGCACACCGCCGTCGTAGACGTACGCGACGATCGGAGGACGGCCCACGCCGCGTGCCCAGTCCACCGCGAGCAGCCGGCCGGGCGCGAGGTCGAGACCGATCTCCTCCGCCGTCTCGCGGCGGGCGGCCTGCCGGGGACTCTCGCCGTCGCCCGACTCGATGGTGCCGCCGGGCAGCGCCCAGCCCTCCCGGTAGTTCGGCTCGACGAGCAGGACCCGTCCCCGCCCGTCTCGGAAGAGGGTGGCGGCTCCGGCCAGTACACGGGGGAGCCCTGCGATGTAAGTGGCGTAGTCAGAGGTGGTCACGGGGGCAGCGTAGGGGCCGGCCACGTGGTTTCGGACAGCCATGGGCAGATCAGGGGTGGTCCGGATATGGTCGGGGCGGCGCGACTGCCTGTTCGAAAGCAAGGGATACAAGGTGACGGACGGAGCAGTGATGGAGACCCCCCACGTGCTCGTGGCGGCGGACAAGTTCAAGGGCTCGCTGACGGCCGTACAGGTCGCGGAGCGGGTGACGGCCGGGCTGCGGCGCGTCGTACCCGGGGTGCGGGTCGAGACCCTGCCCGTCGCGGACGGCGGCGACGGTACGGTCGCGGCGGCGGTGGCAGCCGGATTCGAGCGCCGCGAGGCGCGGGTTACCGGGCCGCTGGGGACCCCGGTCACGGCGGCGTACGCGGTGCGCGACACCACCGCCGTGGTGGAGATGGCGGAGGCCTCGGGCCTCCAGCATCTGCCCGCGGGGGAGTTCGCCCCGCTCACGGCGACGACGTACGGCTCGGGGGAACTGCTGGCGGCCGCGCTCGACGCGGGCGCGCGGACGATCGTGTTCGGCGTCGGCGGCAGCGCCACGACGGACGGCGGCGCGGGCATGCTCTCCGCGCTCGGGGCGCGCTTCCTGGACGGCGACGGCAAGCCCGTCGGCCCCGGCGGCGGCGCACTCGCCGAGCTGGCGGAGGCCGACCTGTCGGGGCTCGACCCCCGGCTCGCGGACATCGACCTGATCCTGGCCAGCGACGTGGACAACCCGTTGACCGGCCCGAAGGGCGCCCCCGAGGTCTACGGGCGGCAGAAGGGGGCCACCGAGGACGACATCGCGGTCCTCGACGCGGCGCTCGTCCACTACGCGTCCGTGCTGGGACCCGAGACCGCCGAGCTGCCCGGAGCAGGCGCGGCCGGAGGCATCGGATACGGGGCACTGGTCGCGCTGGGCGCACGCTTCAGGCCCGGCATCGAGGTCATGCTCGACGTCCTCGGCTTCGCCCCCGCGCTGGCCCGCGCCACGCTCGTCGTCACCGGGGAGGGCTCGCTCGACGAGCAGACGCTGCACGGCAAGGCCCCGGCGGGCGTCGCCGCCGCGGCTCGCTCCGCCGGCGTGGAGGCCGTCGCCGTGTGCGGACGCCTCGCCCTGCCGCCGGAGGCGCTGGGCCGGGCGGGCATCCGCCGGGCCTACGCCCTGACGGACCTGGAGCCGGACCCCGCCGTCTGCATGGCGCAGGCCGGCCCCCTGCTGGAACGCGCGGCCGAGGCGATCGCCCGCGACTTCCTGTCCTGACACACCGCCGTGAGGGGAGCCCACCGGGCTTCCCTCACGGGTGGGCGCCCCGCCCCCGAAGACGCGGCGCCCACCCCGCACGGGCGCGGTGCCCCGTCCGAAGACGCGGCGCACTCTCACGGGTGCGGTGCCGTGAGCCTGAACGCGTCCAGCGCCAGCATCATCTCGATCAGTTCGCGGGGCCGTGACAGCGACCGCGAGGTGAGTCGCTCCAGCCGCCGCAACCGGTTGAGCACGGTGTTGCGGTGGCAGTACAACCGCCCCGCCGCCCTCCCCGCCGACCCCCCGCACTCCAGCCACGCCTCCAGCGTCCGCACCAGCAGCGCCCGGTCCGCCGGGTCCAGCGCCAGCAGCGGGCCGAAGACGTCCGCGACCAGTCGGGCCGACAGCTCCGGCTGGCTCACCACCAGTGCCGCGGGCAGCCGCTCCTCCAGCCGTACGATCTCCGTGGTGCCCGGCGGACAGGTCAGGAACGCCACCTCGGCCAGCCTCCGCGCGGCCTCCAGCCCTGCCAGACCGTCGGCCACCGGGCCGACTCCGCCGGGACCCGGGCAGCACCGCACCAGCAGGGCGACGAGCGCCGCCGGATCCCGGTCACCCAGCGCGACGACGAGGAACTCGCGGTCCGCCCGCTTCCGCCGGAAGAACCGCAGCCCGTCCGCCTCCATCGCCACACCCGCCGGCCCGCCCCCGCCCGCCCGCAGCACCGCCACCGCGTAACGGCCCCGCTCCGGCAGGTCCAGACCGCTCGCCGCGCGCGCCGCGAGGCCCGGCTCCGACCGGCCCTCCAACAGGGCGTCGAGCAGCGCCCGGCCCCGCTCGTCACTGCGCCGCCGCATGTCTTCGCTCCGTTCCGCAGGCGAGCCGCTCATGGCTGGTGAGGATGCCACCGGCCGCGCCGGGGACGACGGCCCGGCACCTCCCTCTGTGCACCCGCACAACCGGGCCCTTCGAAGACTGGTCACCCGCAGCGATTGCGCCCGTGGCCGTGGACGCGCGCCGCGCCCGCTGCTGGTCTGTGGCACCACAACGACCAGTCGGAAGGAGGAGGACGCATGGCAACGCTCGAGATCCGCGAACTGTCCGTGGGCTACGGCCCGGTACGGGCACTGCGCGACGTCTCCGTCGACGTGCCGGCCGGCGCGATCACCGCTGTACTCGGTGGCAACGGCGCCGGCAAGACCACGCTGCTGCGGGCCGTATCGCGGACCCTCGGCTTCCACCGCGGCACGGGCACGGGCACCATCCGCTTCGACGGCCGCCCCCTTGACGGGCTCCGCCCCGCCCAGGTGGTGGCGGCGGGAGTGATCCAGGTACCGGAAGGGCGACAGGTGTTCGCCCGGATGACGGTGGCGGACAATCTGCGGGCGGGCGCACTCGGGGCACGCGGTGGGCGCAAAGCAGCGGCCGCCGCCCTCCACCGCGTACACGAACTGTTCCCCGTGCTCGCCGAGCGCGCGCACCAGCGGGCCGGTCTCCTGTCCGGGGGCGAGCAGCAGATGCTGGCGATGGGCCGTGCCCTGATGGCCGGGCCCCGCCTGCTGCTGCTGGACGAGCCGTCCCTCGGCCTCGCCCCACTGATGGCGGCCAGGATCGCCGAGACGATCCAGGAGATCAACGCGGGCGGCACCTCCGTCATGCTCGTCGAGCAGAACGCGGCCATCGCGCTGCGGCTCGCCTCCACGGCGTACGTCCTGGACGTCGGCGAAGTCGCACTCGACGGCCCGGCCGACGAGCTCGCCGCCTCCGACGAGGTACGCCGCCGCTATCTCGGAGTCGTCGACGAGACGGCCGCCGAGGACGCCGCACAGGCGGTAGGCGTCACCCGCTCCCTGAGCAGGTGGTCGGCGTGACGACCTCCCCGGCCCCCCTCGCCGTGCGCGACGTGACCGTACGCTTCGCCGGACTCACCGCCCTCGACGCGGTGTCCTTCACCGTCGAGCCGGGCAGTGTGCACGCCGTCATCGGACCCAACGGAGCGGGCAAGTCCACCACCTTCAACGTGCTCTCCGGCGTCTACCGCGCCACCTCGGGCAGTGTGCACCTCGGTGACACCGAACTCACCGGGCTGGCCCCGCACAAGATCGCAGACCTCGGCGTGGCCCGCACCTTCCAGAACCTGGCCCTGCCCCCGCACGCCACCGTCGCCGAAAGCCTCATGCTCGGCCGGCACCGGCTCACCCGCGCCGGGTTCGTGGCCTCCGGACTGAGGCTGCCCTCCGCGACCCGGGAGGCCCACCGGCATCTCGAACGGGTGCGTGAGATCGCCGAATTCATCGGTCTGGAGAAGGAACTCGACTTCCCGGCCGCCGCCCTCCCGTACGGGAAGCAGAAGCTCGTCGAGCTCGGCCGCGCCCTGTGCATGGAGCCCGAGGTCCTGCTCCTGGACGAGCCCATCGCGGGCATGACCGCCGATGAACGCCGCCGCACAGCGGCCGTCGTCGCCGGTGTGCGCGACAGCCTCGGCATCTCGATCGTCATGGTCGAACACGACATGGGAGTGGTGATGCGGCTCGCGGACGCCGTGACCGTACTCGACTTCGGACGCAGGATCGCGGGTGGCACGCCCGCCGAGGTGCAGAACGACCCGGCCGTCGTGCAGGCCTACCTGGGGGCACAGGAATGACCACCTTCATCGAACTCCTCCTCGGCGGCCTGTCCATAGGATCGGTATACGCACTGATCGCGCTGGGCTTCGTCGTCATCTTCAAGGCGACCGAGGTCGTCAACTTCGCGCACGCCTCGCTGCTCCTGGCGGGCGGCTACGTCACCGCCGTACTCCACGACGACATCGGCTTCTGGCCGGCGCTCGGCGTCGGGATCGCCGGTGCGGCGGTCGTCGGGTCGGCGGTCGAGTTCTTCGTGATGCGCCGCTACCGGGGGAGCGACCAGAGCGTCCTGGCCATCGTCACCATCGGCGTCGACATCCTCCTCACCACCGAACTCACCCGGCGCATGGGGACGGACGTCATGTCGCTGGGCGACCCGTGGGGCGACGACGTCGTCACCATCGGGGGCGTCACCCTCGCCGAGACACGCATCGCCGCGTTCCTCGTCGCGGGGCTGCTGATCACGGTGTTCCTGCTCGCCTTCCGCTTCACCTCGTGGGGCGTCTCCATGCGGGCCGCCGCCGAGAACCCGCAGACCGCCGCACTGATGGGTATCCGGCTCGGCCGGGTCTCGCTCTCCGCCTGGGCGGTCGCCGGAGCCCTCGCCGCCGTCGCCGCGCTCTTCCTGACCGTGTTCCCGACCCCCGGCCTGGAACGGGCCACCTCACTCGCCGCGCTCAAGGCGTTCCCCGCCGCGATCCTCGGCGGCCTCGACTCGACGACCGGGGCACTCGTCGGAGGGCTCGTCGTCGGAGTCACCGAGTCACTCGCCACGGGCTACCAGAGCGACCTCTCCTTCCTCGGACGCGGCATCGGTGATCTCGCGCCGTATCTGGTGATGGTGGTCGTCCTGCTCGTCCGGCCGGCGGGACTCTTCGGTACGAAGGAGCTGTCCCGTGTCTGAAGCCACCAAGGACGCCGCCGCGCCGGCCGCCCCTGCCGGGGCCACCACCGCCGCGGGGGCGCCGATCACCGACCGGCTGCGCCGGCCCGCCCCGTACCTCTGGCTCGCCGGCTCGGTCCTGCTCCTCCTGTTCCCGTTCTACCTGGACCGCTTCTGGCTCCAGGCCGGACTGTTCGCGATGGCCGCCGCGATCGGGGCGATCGGGCTCAACCTGCTCACCGGCTCCACCGGCCAGCTCTCCATGGGGCACGCCTTCTTCCTCGCGGTGGGCGCGTACGGCTACTGCATCCTGGCCGGGGAGAGCAGCACGGAGAACGGGCACACCCTCACCGGCCTCGGCCTGCCGACCTGGCTCGCGGCCGTCCTGGCCGTGCTCCTGGCGGGCGCCGCGGGCGGGCTCTTCAGCCCCATCGCGGGGCGGCTGAGCGGCGCCTACCTCGGTATCGCGACGCTCGCGCTGATCTTCATCGGCCAGCACGTGCTGTTCAACGCGGGCTCACTCACCGGCGGCTTCAACGGCCGTCCCGTGCCGCCCCTCTCGCTCTTCGGGTTCACCTTCGACGACGCCGAAGTGGTCGTCGCCGCAGTGCCCTTCCAGTCGTCCGAGAAGCTCTGGTACCTGGGGCTGGCTGCCCTTCTGGCCAGCGGGCTCTTCGCCCGCGGGGTGCTGCGGGGCAGGCCCGGCCGGGCGCTCAACGCCATCCGGGACCACCGGATCGCCGCCGGCGTGATGGGGGTTCCGGTGGCCAGGTACAGGGCCGGTGTCTTCGTCCTGTCCTCGATGTACGCGGGCCTCGCGGGCGTCCTGCTCGCGCTGGTCTTCCAGCGGACCGTGCCGGAGTACTTCGGCATGATCCTGTCCCTCGAATACCTCGCCATGATCGTCATCGGCGGACTCGGCAGCGTCGCGGGAGCCGTCATCGGCGCCGCGTTCGTGTCGCTGCTCCCGCAGGTGCTCACCCACTACAGCGACTCCCTGCCCCTGGTGTCCGCCCCTGGTACGGGCGGCATCGCACCGGGCGAGGCGTCCCGCTATCTGTACGGCGCCGCGGTCGTCGCGGTCGTCCTGTTCCTGCCCGGCGGCATTGCGCGTCTGAAGACTCCAGGGGAGAAGAAGAAATGAAGCTACGTGTTGTCGGAGCCGTTGTCGCGGCTCTCACCCTCACCCTCGCGGGATGCAGCGAGAAGGCGAAGTCCTCGGACGACGGCGCCGCGGACAAGAACGGTGTGAAGACCGGGGAGGGCGTCACCGACTCGAAGATCACCCTCGGGGCCCTGACCGACATGACCGGGGTGTACGCCTCGCTGGGCAAGAGCGTCACCCAGGCCCAGCAGCTCTGGGTGAAGGAGACCAACAAGGCGGGCGGAATCTGCGACCGGCAGATCGAACTGACCGTCCGCGACCACGGATACGACCCGCAGAAGGCGATCGGCGCCTACACCGAGCTCGAACCGGACGTGCTGGGCTTCACCCAGTTCATCGGCTCCCCGTTCGTCTCCGCCGTCGAGTCGCGCATCGACGGCCAGGACAAGGGCATCGTCCTGCCCCAGGCATGGTCGGCGAACCTGGTCGGATCCAAGTACGTCCGCGTCATCGGCGCCACGTACGACGTCGAGACGATCAACCTGATCGACTTCCTGCTCGACGAGAAGCGCATCGCCAAGGGCGACAAGATCGGTCACGTCTACTTCGAGGGCGACTACGGCGAGAACGCCCTGGCCGGCTCCAAGCACGCGGCCCAGGAAGCGGGCCTCACCGTCGTCGAGCAGAAGATCAAGCCGACCGACAACGACATGACCGCCCAGGTCTCCGCGCTCAAGCAGGCCGGTGTGAAGGCGATCATCGTCAGCGCCGGACCGCGCCAGGCGGCCTCCCTGGTCGGTGTCGCCGCGGCCACCGGCTTCAACGTCCCGGTCGTCGGCAACAACTCGGCGTACGCCCCGCAGCTGCTGGCCACCCAGGCGGGCGCCGCCCTGCAGAAGGACTACTACATCGGCGCCTCCACCCTGCCCATCGGTGACGCCGGCGCCGGCCCGGCGAAGCTCTCCAAGGCGTACGCGGCCCAGTACCCCAAGGACGGCCTCGACAACGGCGTCATCGCCGGATACAACGCGGCATCCGTCTTCGGCGAGGCGCTGAAGAAGGCATGCGAGTCGAAGGACCTGACCCGCGAGGGTGTCGACAAGGCCCTGCTCACCATCAAGGACTTCGGCGGTGACTTCGGGATCTCGCACGACTTCACCGACCCGTCGGCGCCCTCCACCCGGCAGACCGTCGTCATGAAGCCCGACGCCAAGACCCCCGGCGGCCTCAAGGTGGTGCGCCCCGCCGAGGTTGCCCCGGCCGCCGAGTCCTTCGCGCCCAAGTCCTGACCCAGGGCCTCTCGATCCTCCCCGCACAGCGACGGGCCCGGCCGCACAGGCCGGGCCCGTCCGTGTGCGGTCAGCTGGTGTAGGCCTCCACTTCGGACAGCTGGCCTGCCGGCCAGCCGGTGTTCGCGGTGAACGTCAGCCGCAGATAGCGGACCGGTGTCCCGGCGAGCGTCACCGTCGCGGTGTTACCGCCCGACGGGTTGAACGTGTAGCCCGTCGGCGCCTTCAGCGAGTTGTAGGCGGAGTTGTCGGTGCTGCCCGTGACGCCGATCGTCTGCGTGCGCGTCGCCCAGGCCGCGGCCGGAGGAAGCTTCAGCACCAGCCGCTTGACCGCCTTCGCGGCACCGAGGTCCACGGTGACGGACTGCGGGAAGGCGTTGTTGCGGCTCTCCCAGTAGCTGTTGGCGTTGCCGTCGACCGCGTTGGAGGCGCCGTAGACGTCGGCGTGACCGGACTCCGTGACGGGGCGTCCCTGGGCGAGGTTGCCCGTCTCCTCGGGCGGGTCCGTCGGGTCAGTGGGATCGGTCGGGTCCGTGGGCCCGCCGCCCCCGGGGACACCGCCGTTGGTCCACACAGGGGCGGGCCAGACACCCGTGCAGGCGGGCGGGTTCGCGTACCAGCCCGAGTTGCCGGTGCCCTGGGTGATCTGGAAGCCGCTGCCGACACAGTTGTGGATCGGGTTGGACTGGGCGATGTGCGTGGCGACGACCTTGTTGAACGAGGCCGTGCCCGGAGACTGGATCTGCAGCGCGTACGTACCGGCCCCGTCGATCTTGATGTTGTCGAAGTGCAGCCCGTTGCTCGCGCCCTCGATCAGGTGGATCGCGGCGTAGGAACTGTCCAGGATCTCGCTGTCGGTGATGTTGATGGTGGCATTGGCGATGGGTTCGTTGAGACCGCTGAACCAGATCGCACCGACGCCGAAGTGCCAGTTGAAATCGTTGTTCCCGGTGCGGATCAGGGTGTTGCGAGCAGCGGTGTGGGTGCCGGAAACGGCTGTCCCCTGGCCCGAGTTCACACCCGGATAGCGGTTGGCGATGTGCAGCCCGCCACCGTTGCTGATGGTGTCCGACATGACGTTGTCGGAGATCGTGATGTCCTTGCCGCCGTACGTGACGATGTTGTTGGCGAGGATCGGGAGGATCACCGTGTTGAACGTGAACTTGTTCTTCACGTTCGGGACGTTCTCCGCCCACATGGCCAGACCGTCGTCGCCGGTGTTGCGGACGAAGGTGTTGGTCACAGTGGAGTTCGTGACGCCGTAGTGGAAGTTCACCCCGTCGGCGGTCTGGTCCAGGATCCGGCTGTTCCTGATGGTGAAGTTGTCCATCGGGCCGTCCATCCAGGCGCCGCACTTGGTGTGCTGCATCCAGACGTTGTCGACGACCGAGTTGGACATGGCCCCGCCGATGGCGTTGACCTGGTCGTTGTCCACCCGCTCACGGATGTCGCCGATGATGGCGAAGTCCTTGAGGGTGACGTTGCTGCTGCCACCCTGCGCCGAGTACTTCCCGTAGACACCGACCGCCTTGCCGCGGTCCGTGGGGTGACGGCCGGTCAGCACGCTGTACCACGGACCCGCGCCGCGCAGGGTCACCTTGTCGACGACGATGTGGTCCTGGACCTGGAAGGTGCCCTGCGGGATGTACACCTCCTTGCCCTGGGTGCGGCCCGCGTCGACCGCGGCCTGGATCTTCGCGGTGGAGTCGGAGCCACCCGTCGGGTCGGCGCCGAAGTCGCTCACCACGTCCAGTGCTCCGGACGGCTTGCCGACCGGAGCGCCGACCTGCTCGAAGTCCGCCAGGTCGATGGTGAACGACGGTGACGCGGCGGTGGAGGTCACCTGGAGCCGGACCTTCGTACCGGCTGCCAGGGTGGACCCGAACATGGTCCGGGTCTCGTCGTAGAAGTGGTGCGGGTTGGTGTCGCCCGGGTTGTTGTTGAAGGGGTAACCCCCGTAGTACCAGCCGTACTTCGACGTCACCGGCACGCTCTTGAGCGAGGAGCCGTTGACCCGCAGGTCCAGTGAGGAGTCCCGGCCCGTCCCGGCCGCGTTGTCCGGCAGCGAGTAGCGGAAGGTCATCGCGTTCGCGGGGGCGGTGAGCGTGAACTCGACGTACTCACCGGCGGCGTCGAGCGTGACGGCCTGCCGGCCCGACGCCTCGGACGGCAGGGAGCCGTAAAGGCGGTCGGGGCCGATCAGGGAGCCGTTGGTGGCGGCGTACTCGGCTTCCTGTTCCTTGAACGGGACGGTGGCGCCCCGGCCGGATATCCCGACGGGTGACGGTGCGGGGACCGCTGCGGCCTGTGCGGGGGGAGCGCCGGCCAGTACGACCGCCGCGGCGGTGCCCGCGGCGGCGAGTGCGAGGGAGAGGGAGGCGGACAGGGAGCGTCTGAACAGACGTGGTCCAGCGGGTGGTGGGGTCACGTGTGGGTCGTCCTTGCGGCTCGTGGGGCTCTTCGGACGCCCCACAGGCTAGGAGCACCCGAGTAAAGAAGTCCACGGTGCTGCGCAAGATTTCGTCTTCATCGCTCAAATAAGTGACTCGACGCGGGAATACCGAACGGACGCAATGGGCATGTGTCTTCAAGAAGTGAAGTCTTGTCATGTCCATTGACAGCAGTTCCGTCGCGCTGGCTTCATGTGAGCAACGGAATGGGAGCGCTCCCATTCGTGCTGCCCGCCTCACCCCCATGAAAGGCGACAACGGATGAAGCCATGGACGAGAAAGCCGCTGGGTACGGCGCTTGCCGCGGCCGTGACCGCGACCGCTCTGCTGATGACGCTGTCCGGGCAGGTCGCCGCGCAGCCTGCGACCGCCGCTCCGGCAGTCCTGCCCGCGGCCGGTGCCGGGACGGACTGGCTGCACACCGAGGGCAACCGGATCGTCGACGAGCAGGGCAACGAGGTCTGGCTCACCGGTGCCAACTGGTTCGGCTTCAACGCCACGGAGCGCGTGTTCCACGGGCTCTGGTCGGCCAATCTGGACACGATCACCCGTCAGATGGCGGAGCGCGGCATCAACATCCTCCGCGTCCCGATCTCCACCCAGCTCCTGCTGGAGTGGAAGAACGGTCAGGCCGCGACATCCAGCGCGGTCAACACCTGGGCCAATCCCGAGCTCAAGGACAAGACGACCCTGCAGGTGTTCGACGCCTTCCTGGGGGTCGCGGAGAAGTACGGCATCAAGGTGATGCTGGACGTCCACAGCGCGGAGGCCGACAACTCCGGCCATGTGTACCCCGTGTGGTGGAAGGGGGCCGTGACCACCGAGCAGTTCTACTCCGCCTGGGAGTGGGTGACCGCCCGCTACAAGGACAACGACACGCTCGTGGCGATGGACGTCAAGAACGAGCCGCACGGCAAGCAGTCCGACAGCCCCCGGGCGAAGTGGGACGGCTCCACCGACCAGGACAACTTCAAGTACGCCTGCCAGACGGCCGGCAAGCGGATCCTCGCGATCAACCCCCATGTCCTCGTCATGTGCGAAGGCATCGAGGTCTACCCCAAGGACGGCGTGAGCTGGTCCTCCACCTCGGCGACCGACTACCACGGCATGTGGTGGGGTGGAAACCTGCGCGGGGCGAAGGACCACCCGGTCGACCTCGGCTCCCAGCAGGACCAGTTGGTCTACTCCCCGCACGACTACGGACCTCTCGTGTACCAGCAGCCCTGGTTCCAGGGCGAGTGGAGCCGCACCACGCTGGAGCGGGACGTCTGGGACCCCAACTGGCTCTACCTGCACAAGAACGGCACCGCACCGCTGTTCATCGGTGAGTGGGGCGGCCACCTCGACAACGGCCCGAACCAGAAGTGGATGACCGCCCTGCGCGATCTGATCGTGGAGAACGGCATCCACCAGACCTTCTGGTGCATCAACCCCAACTCCGGCGACACCGGCGGTCTGCTGGGTTACGACTGGGCGACCTGGGACGAGGCCAAGTACGCGCTGCTCAAGCCCGCCCTGTGGCAGTCGGGCGGGAAGTTCGTCAGCCTCGACCACGAGGTCAGGCTCGGCGGCGCGGCCAGCACCACCGGCATCAGTCTGGGCGACCTCTACGGTGGCTGAACCCGGCCCCGAGCCCGCGGCACCACCCCGCTGAACGTCCTGGGGCGCCGATGAACCCCACCGCCTCGGCGCCCCAGGGCTCTCCACACCCGCACACCTGAAGGCCGCACATCGGCCGATCGCGCGGATCCGGAGGGCGTCAGCCCTCCTGTCGCAGGGCGTTGATGAGCAGCAGGGCGATGTCGTCGGTGCCTGGCGTGGCACGCTTCGCGTACCGCACGAGCGTGTCGGCGACGGACTCCATGTCCTGGTCCAGGGCGAGGGCGAAGTGCGCGGCCAGATCCGCGGTGGCATCGTCGAAGGCGACGCCCGGTGCCTCGACGAGTCCGTCCGTGAACAGGGCGAGCGCCGCTCCGGGAAGCAGTGGGACCTCGGCCGTCGGGTAGCGGGACGCGGGGTCGATGCCGAGGAGGAGGCCGGGCGGCAGGTCGAGGACCTCGGTCTGCCCGTCCGGCTGCCTCAGCAGCGGCGGGGGGTGGCCGGCGGTGGCCATGCGGGCGCTGTGCCCCGCGAGGTCGAGGTGGATGTAGAGGCAACTGGTGAAGAGGCCGGGATCGAGGTCCGTGAGCAGCCGGTTCGTCCGTGCCAGGACCTCGTCGGGCGGCGCGCCGGCGGAGGCGTGCACGGCTGTGCGGACCTGCCCCATGAGCGCGGCGGCGTTCTCGTTGTGGCCCTGTACGTCGCCGATGGCGGCGGCGGCCGTGGTGCCGTCCAGCCGGATCAGGTCGTAGAAGTCCCCGCCGATGCCCATGCCCCGGGTCGACGGGAGGTAGCGTGCCGCCACGTCCAGGCCGGCGATCTCGGGCAGGGTCTGGGGCAGGAGGTGGGCCTGCAGGCTGTGTGCGAGCCGGTCCTTGGTGTCGTAGAGGCGGGCGCGGTCCAGCGCTTGGGCGAGCAGTCCCGTGATCGAGGTCAGCAGGGCGCGTTCCTCGGGCTCGAAGGAGTGTGGCCGGTCGTAGGCGAGGACCAGTGAGCCGATGGGACGCCCGGAGACGATCAGGGGCAGGAAGGCGCAGGCGGCCACGGCGTTGCGGAGACCCGCCGAGGGGTAGGCGCGCTGCAGTTCGGTGAAGGTGGGGTAGAAGTCGGGAATTCCCGTCATCAGTACGTGCGCGGCGGGCGTGGCGGAGGTCAGGGGGGCACCGTCGAAACGATCCATGAGCGCGGGATGGCTGCCGCGGCCGCCCTCGACCCGCAGCCGGCCCTCCGCCGACGTCATCACGACGAGCGTCTGTATCCGGAAGGCCGGCATCAGCTGGTCGGCGGTCAGCTCGATGACGTCCTGGGTGCCGACCGCCTCGGTGAGCGTCGCCGCCAGATGCATCAGGTGGTACAGGGCGGTGGCCCGGCTGGGTACCGCGGTTGTGGTGGGCAGCGCGGGCGCGGGGACGTCGCGTGGGCCGGGCTGCGAGGTGGGCACGATCCGGACGCTGATGCCGGTGGCGTTCGGGAACAGGTGGAAGGACAGCCACCGGTCCGGTGGCCGCATCACGGTGAAGGACGTCTGCTGACGGCTGATGACGGCCGCCCGGTAGTGGTCCTCGACGGCAGGGTTGTCGAGCCAGGGGAGTGACTCCCACGGCAGCGTGCCCAGCACGTCCTCGGCCGGGGTGCCCAGGAGGGCCGCGGCGGCGTCGTTGAGGAAGATGACCGTCCCGTCGATCGCCAGCGAGCAGCTGCCGCCGGGCAGCCGGCGGACGAACTCCGCGACGGCCGTGGCCTCGGCCGGGCCGGGAGGGGTCGGCTCCGGCGGGGCGAGTACCCGTGGCTGGGGTCCGGGCAGGATCGGGTAGCCGCTGCTCTCGGCCTGCTGCAGGAGCATGCCGATGCCGTGGCAGCCCCTGATGACGGCATCGCGCTCGTCGGGTGTCAGCTGCGGGGGGTGGGACCCGGGCCACAGCAGCGCGAGTCCGCCCCGGTCGGTGTCGCCGGTACGGATGGGGGCGGCGCCCAGTGCGAACTGGTACGGCAGGACGAGCGCCGGGCGCGGATAGCGGCGAGCCAGCTCCTCCTGGCTGCCGAGCCAGATCATGCACCGCAGGCGTACGGAGTCGGCCACCGGTATCGGAGCCGACAGCGGAACCCGGGTCCACGGGGTGGCCAGCTGACCGGGCACCCCCGCGAGCACGGCCAGGTGCAGCGTGGTGTCGTCCGGCGGCAGCAGGTACAGCATCACGACGGACGCTCCGGTCTCGCGCACGACGTGGGCGACGGCGCTGTCCAGCAGCTCCGTGCCCGAACCTGTGGTGGCGACAGAGGCGGCATGGTCCTGCACGCCTTCAAGCGTCCCCCGTGACAAGCGGCTGCGCACCCGGTGGCGGACGCGGCGCGCACGGGGCCGCGCCGGCACGACACGCCACCGGTGAGCGGGCGCGGTCCGTGCCCGGCGGCCAGGAGGTGTGTGGGGTGGGTCACATTGACAGCCTTCAGGATTCTAGATCCTATATGAAATAGAGAAAGGGAGCCGAGATGACTCACACCGCAGAAACCTGGCCGATCGCCGCCGCCCTCCTGCAGTTCCCGAATGTGGGGGCAGACGGCGTCTCCACCCAGGAGCAGACCGCCCAGCAGTGGGCGGAGAGCCTCCAGGACGTCGTGGACGCCGGGTTCACCGAGGTCGATCTCACTGACGGCTGGCTGCGGCCGGGTGACCTCGCCCCCGCCCGCCTTGAGGAACTGAGGAAGACGCTCTCCGCGATCGGTCTGACGGCACCGGCCATCTCCGCCATCCGCCGCAGTGTCATCGACCCCGTGGACGGCGATGCCAACCTCGCCTATTCGCACCGCACCATCGATGCGGCCGCCGCCCTCGGAGTCCCACTGGTCTCGGTCGGCCTGCACCGGCCGCTCACCCCCGAACAGCAGGCCGTGCTCTGGTTCTGGACGGTGCCGGGCCCTCAGGACCCGGTCGGTGACCGTGAGACCTGGGACAAGGCCGTCACCCGCCTGCGTGAACTCGCAGACCACGCGGCGTCGGTGGGCGTGGAGCTGTCTCTGGAGATGTACGAGGACACCTACCTCGGCACCGCCGACTCCTCCGTCGCGCTGCTCACCGACATCGGCCGTGACAACGTGGGCCTCAATCCGGACCTCGGCAACCTCATCCGGATGCAGCGCCCCATCGAGTCCTGGGAGTCGATGGTCACCAAGACGCTTCCGCACGCCAACTACTGGCATGTGAAGAGCTACTACCGCGTCGAGGACCCCGCCACGGGGACCGTGCTGACCTCCCCGGCCCCCATGGAGTCCGGCTTCGTCAGCTACCGCCAGGCAGTCCGGATCGCGCTCGCGCACGGCTACACCGGCGCGTTCTGCGTGGAGCACTACGGCGGCGACGGCCTCAGCGTGGCCGCCTCCAACCGCGACTACCTCAGGCGCATCCTGCCCCGCCGCGCCGGCGCCTGACAGACGGACCGCGGTCCCCGAGATCCCTTACGGCCCCGGCGCCGCGACACCTCCGTGCAGCGTCGGCGGGGCCGGCCGCGCCGCCGGCCGTCCACTCCACGCGTCGCGGCCCCGGCCGGACGACGTACTCCCGCACCCGCCCGTACCTCTCCGACAAGGAGCCCACCTGTCATGACCCGGCTATTCGACGACCCCGACCGCTTCAGCGAGGACCAGCTGAGGGGCTTCGCCGCGGCCTATCCGGAGCACGTCACCGTGGTGCCCGGGGGTGTCGTCCGTACCCGGAGGCCGGGTGCGGGCCGGGTCGCGGTCGTCGTCGGCGGAGGTTCCGGGCACTACCCCGCGTTCAGCGGGCTGGTGGGCGAAGGGCTCGCGTCGGGTGCCGTGGTCGGCAACATCTTCACCTCGCCCTCCGCACGGCAGGCCGAGTCCGTCGCGCGGGCCGCCGACACCGGTGGCGGAGTCCTCTTCTCGTTCGGCAACTACGCGGGCGACCGCATGAACTTCGGCATGGCCCAGGCGCGCCTGCGCGAAGCGGGTATCGACACCCGGACCGTCACGGTCACCGACGACGTGGCCAGCGCCCCCGCCGGGCGACGCGACGAACGCCGTGGCATCGCAGGCGACTTCACCGTCTTCAAGGTCGCCGGGGCGGCCGCCGAGGAAGGACTCGGCCTGGACGGCGTGGAAGCAGCGGCCCGCCACGCCAACGACCGTACGTACTCCTTCGGCATAGCCTTCGACGGCTGCACCATGCCCGGCGCCGACACGCCGCTGTTCACGGTCCCCGAGGGCAAGATGGCCATCGGCCTCGGAATCCACGGTGAACCCGGCGTGCGTGACGCCGACATGGCCGGTGCCCCCGCCATCGCCCGCACCCTCGTCGAACGCCTGCTCGCCGAGCGCCCCGAAGGCGCGGGGCCGCGTGTCGCCGTGATCCTCAACGGACTGGGCGCCACCAAGTACGAGGAACTGTTCCTGCTGTGGGGCCATGTCTCCGACGCCCTGGCCGAGGCCGGACTGACCGTCGTGCGGCCCGAGGTCGGCGAACTCGTCACCAGCCTCGACATGGCCGCCTGCTCACTCACCCTGATGTGGCTCGACACGGACCTGGAGCGCTGGTGGTGCGCAGCCGCCGACGCCCCCGGCTTCCGCCGTCTGCCCCTGCCCGAGCCCTCGGAACGGGCCCACGTCCTGCCCGGAGCGCGGCCGGAGGCCCAGGTCACGGAGGGGGACGCCGAGTCGCGCGCCGCCTCGGCCGACGTCCTGGCCGCCCTGCGCGCCCTGCGCACCGCGCTGCACGAGGCCGCCCCGGAACTCGGCCGCGTCGACGCGGTCGCCGGGGACGGCGACCACGGTCGCGGCATGAGCAAGGGGATCGACGCGGCAGTGCGCGCCGCCGAGGAGGCGGACTCCCGGAAGGCGGGCGCGCGTTCGCTCCTGAGTGCCGCCGCCGACGCCTGGGCCGACGAGGCCGGGGGCACCTCCGGCGTGCTGTGGGGCGTCGCCCTGCGGGCCCTCGCCCAGGAGCTCGGAGACACCGGCCGGGCCGACGGCGTACGCGCCGCGGCGGGCGCCCGTGCCGCTCTGGACGCCGTGACCTCGCTCGGCGGGGCGAAGCCCGGGGACAAGACCCTCGTCGACGCCCTCGCCCCCCTCGTCGACACCTTCACCGCCGGGGTCGCGCGTGGCGGCGCCCCCCGAACCGCCTTCGCGGACGCCGCGGTCGCGGCCACCGGGGCGGCCGAGTCCACCGCCGCCCTCACACCGCGGCTCGGCCGCGCCCGCCCTCTGGCCGAACGCAGCGTCGGCACCCCCGACGCCGGGGCCCTCTCCCTGGCCCTGTGCGCCCGCACCGTCGCGGCAGCGCTCGGCCACGGCTGAGCGGCAGCGGCGTACCAGGCCCGGCAACCACGGTCCGACACCCACCACCTCAGGACATCCGACATGACACATCAGCAGCACCCCGCTCCGCTCCGCATAGTCATCGGCTGCGACGACGCCGGATACGAGTACAAGGAAGCCCTCAAGGCCGATCTGGAGGCCGACCCGCGCGTCGCGTCCGTCCTCGACATCGGGGTGAGCGCCGACGAGCACACGGCCTACCCGCACATCGGTGTGGCCGCCGCCCGTGTGGTCGCCGGCAAGCAGGCCGACCGCGCCCTCCTGTTGTGCGGCACCGGGCTCGGTGTCGCGATCAGCGCCAACAAGGTGCGCGGCATCCGCGCCGTCACCGCCCATGACAGCTTCTCCGTCGAGCGCGCGGTGCTCAGCAACAACGCCCAGGTACTGACCATGGGCCAGCGCGTCATCGGCCTCGAACTCGCCCGCCGGCTGGTGCGCGAGTGGCTCGGCTACCGCTTCGACGCGTCCTCGCCCTCGAGCGGGAAGGTCGACGTCCTCGACGCCTACGACACGGCCGAGGCCTCCGGACCCGGGGACGAGCCCACCGCCGGCTGCTGACGCCTCACCCGGCACCCGCACGCCCGTGGCGTCGGCACACCCCCTGCCACCACTTACAACGACGTAAGGACGCGCCCCCGCATGTCTCCATCCGTCCTGCCCCGGACCGACATCCTGGCGGCGGCGACCTCGCCCTGGACCGGGCACGACACCCGGCTCATCGTCATGGTCGCCCTCGCCATCGGCGTGATCATCTCGCTGATCGCGCTGCTCGACTTCCACCCGTTCATCGCCCTCATCGGCGGCTCCGTCGTCCTCGGCACAGGCTCCGGCACCGAACTGGCCGAGGTCGTCGAATCGTTCGGTGCCGGAATGGGATCCACGCTCGGTTCCACCGGCGGCCTCATCGCGCTCGGAGCGATCCTCGGCAAGCTCCTGGCCGACTCAGGAGGCGTCGACCGCATCGTCGACACCATCGGCTCGCGCTCCGGACCGCGTCTGCTGCCCTGGTCGATGGCGCTCATAGCCGCGGTCATCGGCCTGCCGATGTTCTTCGAGGTGGGTCTCGTCCTGCTTGTGCCGATCATCGTGGTCATGGCCAGGCGGACGAACACCCCGCTGGTCCTGCTCGCCGTGCCCGCCCTCGCGGGCCTCGGCACCATGCACGCCTTCGTGCCGCCGCACCCAGGACCGCTGGTCGCCGTCAGCGCGCTGAGCGCCGACGTCGGCACCACGCTCGGACTCGGCCTGCTCGCCGCCGTTCCCACCGTGATCATCGCGGGCCCGCTGTACGGGAGGTTCATCGCGCGCCATGTGCGCAGCGAGGCCCCGGCAGAGCTCGTCGCCTCCCTCGTCGAGGAGGCCGAACGGACGCGGGGCACGGGCCCGGCCCGTCGTCTGCCGAGCTTCGCCACCTCCGTCGGCGCGGTCGCCCTGCCCGTCGTGCTGATGCTCGCCAAGTCGGTCGTCGACATCGCGTTCCCCGGCGACGCCTGGTACAACCGCCTGCTGGACTTCCTCGGCACACCGCTCATCGCGATGTTCGTCGCCGTCCTCGTCGCCATGGTCGTCTTCGGTTTCCGGCTCGGCCGCACCCGCGCCGAGGTCCGCACCGTCGTGACCGCGGGCTTGCCGGCCGTCGCCGGCATCCTGCTCATCGTCGGGGCCGGCGGAGGCTTCAAGCAGATCATCGTGGACACCGGCGTGGCCGACGCCATCGGCAAGTTCGCCGCAGAGGCGGACATGCCGCTGCTCGTCCTCGGCTGGCTGCTCGCCGTGCTGATCCGGCTGGCCACCGGCTCGGCCACCGTCGCCACGACGGCGGCGGCGGGCATCATGGCTCCGATGGTGGCGGGCACCCCACCGGTGGAGGCCTCCCTGATCGCACTCGCGGTGGGGGCGGGATCGCTCTTCTTCTCGCATGTCAACGACGCCGGTTTCTGGCTGGCGAAGGAGTACTTCGGGATGAGCGTCTCCCAGAACATCAAGACCTGGTCGGCCCTTTCGACGATCGTCGCCGTGATGGGCCTGGGCATGTCCCTGCTCATGTACGCGGTCCTCGTCTGACGGCGCGCAGCGACGCGGCCCGCCGGGAACCGGCGCGGTCCGAGCGATCCGGCCCGACGAGAGAATCTGTCCACGCGGCCCTCACGGCCGTACCCCGCAAGGAAGAAGCATCCGATGTCCGCTGAGACCTCCACCCCCACCACCGCCGTCCTGGGCCTCGGAGCCATGGGCCTGCCCATGGCCAACCGCCTCGCCGGCGTCTTCCCGGTCCGGGCCTTCGACGTCTTCGAGGAGCGGCGCGCCCTTGCCGCGCAGGGCGGTGCCACGCCCGCCGCCACCCCGGCCGAGGCCGTGGAGGGCGCCGATGTCGTGGTCATCGCCGTACGGGACCAGGAACAGCTGGAGTCCTGTCTGTTCGGGGGCGGGACCGTCGAGCACGGCGCCGCCGAGTCGCTGCGCGGCGGTGCGGTCGTCGTGGTCACCTCGACCGTCGGCGTCGACGCCGTCCAGGCCGTCGCGGCGCGCCTCGCCGAACAGGGGGTGGGCCTGGTCGACGCGCCCGTCAGCGGTGGCGCCGTACGCGCCGGGACGGGCGACCTGCTCATCATGGCCGGCGCGGACGACGCCGCCCTGGAGGCCGCCGGGGCCGTCCTCTCCCGGCTCGGCTCCACGCTGCACGTCGTCGGACCGCGCATCGGGGACGGGCAGGTCATGAAGACGGTCAATCAGCTGCTGTGCGGCATCCACACCGCGGCCGCCGCCGAGTCACTCGCGCTGGCCCGCGCCCTCGGCATCGACCTGGACCGCGCCGTCGACGTCCTCGGCCAGGGAGCCGCCGCGTCCTTCATGCTGGCCGACCGCGGCCCGCGCATGGCCCAGCAGTACGAGGTGAAGGAGGACGGCACCGGCGGGCCGGAGCTGCGCTCCCGGCTGGACATCATCCGCAAGGACATGAACATCGTGGTCTCCCTGGCCAAGAAGGCCGGTGTCGCCACCTCCGTGGCCGCCGCGGCCGACCAGCTCTACCAGCTCGCCGTCAGCCAGGGACTGGCAGCCGAGGACGACTCCGCGCTGGTCACCCTGCTGTCCCCGCGCTGAACGGGCCCGTCGGGGCAGGGGCAGCCGTTCCGACTAGGCTGAAGACGGTCAGCCGGTAGCGTCCGGCATGTCACAGGGAGAGTCAACGATGGGACCAGCCGGCAGACAGGTACGTCCGGCCGGGCTCGGCAGGACCGTCCTCATGGACGAGGCGTACGACGCGTTGCTCGCCCTGATCCTCGACGAGGGCCTGGAACCGGGCACACCCCTGCGCATCGACACCATCGCCAAGGACTGGGGCGTCTCGCCGACGCCGCTGCGTGAGGCCCTAGCCAAGCTGGAGAACACCGGCCTGGTCGTCCGAGTCCCGCACCGTGGGTACACGGTCGCACCGCTTCTGGACGACGGCGGGTTCCGTGAGCTGATGGGTGCCCGGCTGCTGATCGAGCCGTACAGCGCCCGTCAGGCGTGCGAGCGGGACGCGGTCGGGACGGCGCGCGCGCTGGCCGAGAGCCACCGGCTGATGGAAGCGGCGGCGGTGCAGCGCGTGGCGGACGACTTCCGTGCCTACCTCCAGGCGGACTCGGCCTTCCACGCCACGATCGCCCGTGCCGCGGGCAATCGCTTCCTCAGTGCCGCGATCGACCCGCTGGGCGCCCACATCCAGCGCTTCCGCCGCTTCACCGGTGGCCGGGTCAGTGACACGGAGGAGGCTCTCGCCGAACACGCCGCGGTCCTGGGCGCGTTCGAGGCGCAGGACGCGGAGGGCTGCGAGACCGCGATGCGTACGCACCTGGAAGGTGTGGCGCACCGGGCGTTCGGTCACTGACGCCCGCGTTCCGCACGGCTGTTCCTCCCTGGCGCCCTGGGGCCCGAAGCGGCTGCATACTGCCCCGAGCGGGGCTGCAGCCGCTCTTCGGCATGCCCGGAATCATTCGTTCCGAATAGCTGAGAATGACGTGCGCAACCCCTTGACCTGGAACTTTCCTCCTGTGCATGCTGCACGCACCTTTTTGTCAATGGTGTGAATTTATCCGGCCCGCCTGCCCGGCTCCCGACGCGGCGTACGGCACCACGGGCCGGGAGCAGGAGACCCATGAACCACTGGAACGACCCGTCGCTCGGCGCCGACGAGCGCATCGAGGCACTCATGGCCGAGATGACGCGGACCGAGAAGCTCGCCCAGCTGGGCAGCTACTGGGCCAAGGCCAACGTCGGCAGCGGCGACGCCCGGGTCGCGCCGATCGAGGAGGCCCTCGCCGCTCGGTCCGGCGAGTCCGAGGCCCTCGCCCACGGCATCGGCCACCTCACCCGTCCCTACGGCACCCGCCCGCTCACCCCCGAAGAGGGCCGCGCCGAACTCGTGCGTGTGCAACGGCTGCTGACCGACACCACCCGGCTGGGAATCCCCGCCATCGCGCACGAGGAGTGCCTCACCGGCTTCGCCGCGTTCGGTGCCACCGTCTACCCCACGCCCCTGGCCTGGGCCGCGACCTTCGACACCGAACTGATCGAGCGGATGGGCGCCGCGATCGGCCGCGACATGGCGTCCGTCGGCGTCCACCAAGGGCTCGCCCCGGTCCTGGACGTCGTACGGGACTACCGCTGGGGCCGCGTCGAGGAGACCCTCGGCGAGGACCCGTATCTGACCGGGCTCATCGGCACCGCCTATGTGCGCGGCGTGCAGTCCCAGGGCGTCATCGCCACGCTCAAGCACTTCGCCGGCCACGCGGCCTCGCGGGGCGCCCGCAACCACGCGCCCGTCTCCATCGGCGCCCGCGAGATGGCCGACGTCATCCTGCCGCCGTTCGAGATGGCCGTGCGCGAGGGTGCGGTGGGTTCGGTGATGAACACCTACACCGACCAGGACGGAGTCCCCGCCTGCGCCGACGAGCACCTCCTGACGACAGTGCTGCGCGAGCAGTGGGGGTTCACCGGCACCGTCGTCTCCGACTACGGGTCGATCGCCTTTCTCCACACCATGCACCGGGTGGCCGCCGACGAGGCGGACGCGGCCCGCGTCGCGCTGAGCGCCGGCATGGACGTCGAGCTGCCCAACACCCGCTGCTACGGCGACCCTCTCGCCCGGCAGCTCGACGCGGGGCAGGTGGCGCCCGAGCTCCTGGACCGTGCTGTCGAACGCGTCCTGCGCCACAAGCTCCGGCTCGGCCTCCTGGACGCCGGCTACAGCCCTGAGGCGGACGCCGGGGCCGGTACTCCCGTCGACCTCGACTCCCCGGCCAACCGGGCACTGGCCCGCGCCGTCGCCGAGCGTTCCGTCGTCCTGCTGGCCAACGACGGTGCCGCTCTGCCCCTGGACGGCGCCCGTACACCCGGCATCGCCCTCGTCGGCCCCGGCGCGGACGACTCCGGCACCTTCCTGGGCTGCTACTCCTTCCCCAACCACGTCCTGCCCAAGCACCCCGGCCACCCGGCGGGCCTCGCCCTGCCCAGCCTGCGCGAGGCGCTCACCGCCGAGCTGCCGGACATCACCTTCACCTACGAGCAGGGCTGCGCGGTCAGCGGCGAAGACCGCTCCGGCCTGCCCGCAGCCGTCCGTGCCGCCCGCTCGGCGGACCTCGCCCTGGTCGTCGTCGGCGACCGTTCCGGGATGTTCGGGAACGGCACCTCGGGGGAGGGGTGCGACGCCCCCGACCTCGAGCTGCCCGGGGTGCAGGTACAGCTGGTCGAGGAGGTGCTCGCCACCGGAGTCCCGGTCGTCCTGCTCGTCGTCTCCGGCCGCCCCTACGCGCTCGGAGGACTCGCCGAGCGCTGTGCGGGCGTCGTCCAGTCGTTCATGCCCGGAGAGGAGGGCGGCCCCGCGCTGGCCCGAGTCCTGTCGGGCCGGGCCACCCCGAGCGGCAAGCTGCCCGTCCAGATACCGGCCACCCCGGGGAGCAGCCCGGGCACCTACCTCAACCCGCCCCTCGGCCGCCACAGCGACGGCATCAGCGTCCTGGACAACACACCGCTCTACCCCTTCGGGCACGGCATCTCCTACACCACCTTCGGCTACGAGGACCTGCGTGTCGCCCACGACGGGCGCGTCCCGACCGACGGGTTCATCGAGGTCTCCTGCCTCGTGCGCAACACGGGCGGGTGCGCGGGCCGGGAGACCGTCCAGCTGTACTACGACGACCCGGTCGCGCAGGTGGCCCGGCCCACGCAGCAGCTGGCGGCCTTCGGCACCGTCGACCTCGAGCCCGGCGCGACGGCCCGGGTCTCCTTCCGGGTGCACGCCGACCAGACCTCGTACACGAAGGACGCCTCGGGCGACGGGCAGCGCATCGTCGAGCCCGGTGCCCTCCGCCTCATGCTCGGTTCCTCCAGCGGCGACATCAGGCTGAGCGCCGGCATCGAGCTGACGGGCCCCCTGCGCCGGGTCGGCTCGGAACGCCACCTCAGCCACTCGTAACCCGCCCCGCACATCCGCTCATGCCCTGCCCCCTCGACAGGAAGCAGTCCTCACCGTGACCACGGACACCCTCGGCAGCACCGGCGGCGCGCCCCCGCCCGGCGGGCCCACCGCCCCCGAGCGGGCTCTCCAGGTCCCCCGGCCCCGGCTCGTCGTCGGCATGGCGGCAGGCCAGCTCGGCCTGTTCCTGGCCCTGCTGACGCCCATCCTGGTCAGCCTGCAGCTCAAGGTGCAGTCGATCGTCCCCGAGGACGACCAGGTGACCTCGCTCGGCATCATCACCACGACGGGCTCGGTGGCCGCGATGCTGGCGAACCCGTTCTTCGGGCGCCTCAGCGACCGCACCACCAGCCGCTTCGGCCGCCGTAGGCCATGGCTCGTCCTCGGCATGCTCGGCCTGCTCCTCGGCCTGATGATCATCGCGACGGCGAGCAGCGTCGCCGTCGTCACGGTCGGTTTCGTCATCGCCTCCGCGTCAGCCAACGCGGCGCTGGCGGCCTTCGTCGCGACCGTCGCCGACAACGTCCCGGAGCACAGGCGCGGCAAGATCAGCGGGCTGCTCGGCATCATGCAGAATCTGGCGCCCACCGCGGGCACCTGGATCGCCAGGTACTTCACCGATCAGATGCTGCTGCTGTTCCTGGTCCCCAGCGTCATAGGCGTCCTCCTGGTGATCGGCTACGTCATGGTGCTGCCGGACGAACCGCTGGAGGAGAAGCCGGCGCGGGAGGGCTTCAAGGCCGTCCTGCACACCTACTGGGTCAGCCCCCGGCAGCACCCGGACTTCGCCTGGGCCTGGCTCTCGCGATTCCTGCTGACCCTCGCCAACTGGATGTTCACCACCTTCCGCCTCATCTACCTCCAGCACGAGATGCGGCTCACCGCAGCCGAGGCGACCGAGACGCTGGCCACCGGTGTCCTCGTCTACGGACTGTGCGTGATGTGCTCCGCGCAGGCCGCGGGATGGCTCTCGGACCGCTTCGGCCGCCGCAAACCGTTCATCGCCGTCGCCGCGGTGCTCTTCGGAGTCGGCATGCTGATCCTCAGCCGCTCCGACACCATCGCCCTGTTCTACTGCGCGGAGATCGTCCTGGGCCTCGGCTTCGGCACGTACCTCGGTGTCGACCTCGCCCTGGTCATCGATGTGCTGCCGGACCCGGAGAACCCCTCCAAGGACCTCGGGATCTTCAACATCGCGATGTCGGCCCCGCAGATCTTCGCCCCCGCGCTCGGGGCGCTGCTCATCTCTGTCGGAGGCGGTCACAACTACTCGATACTGCTGGTCACGGCTTCACTGGTGTGCCTCGGCGGCGCCCTGGCGATCCTGCCGGTGCGCAAGGTGCGCTGAGTCCGGGGCCGCCGCACGCACGAGGGCCCGGATGCTGGGGAG